>CAZKWG010000781.1:0-3747 GCA_964556105.1 uncultured Enterobacterales bacterium
AATCCCGGCGCGACGCGTCTGCTGGGCTACGACGAGGGCGAGATCGTCGGCCGCTCCGTGCTCGTCTCCAAGACGGCGATCTCGTCGTACTCCAGCGCCTGGATGTCGTTCGCCGAGGTGGTCGTCACCGGCACCCTGGCCTCCCCCTACGAGGCGAGCATCGAGACGGAGATCACCGCCTCCCCCGCCTGGGTTCGCGCACCGGTCTCGCTCGGATCCACCCCCACCCGCCTCACGCTCTCGATGGCCTGGGATGACGGCTTCCAGGCCTGGCTGGGCGGCGCGCGGGTCGCGGAGGCCAACGCTGGCGACGGGGAGGCGACCGCGACCCAGGACGGCGCCGAGACCGAGACCTTCGCGCTCGACCCGCGCGCACTGCCCGTGGGAGACGGCGTCCTGGCCCTGCTCGCGCTGAACCACCCGGACGACCTGGACGACCTGCTGCTGGCGCCCACGCTGAGCGCGCAGTGGATCGAGACCGGCGATCCGGCCTTCTTCGCCGACTCCACCCCTGGTGAGCCGAACGGAGCGGGCGCCCTCGGCCTGCTGGACGAGCCCACCCTGGACCCGGCGCGCGGCTTCTACGAGGCGTCGACGACCGTGACGATCCGCGCCTCCACCCCGGGGGCCACCCTGGTCTACACCACCGACGGCAGCGTCCCCAGCCTGGAGAACGGCACGGTGATCCCCGCCGCCGACGCCGAGACCTCGCCCGAGACCGCCGTGACCGTGAGCACCACCGCCCTCCTGCGCGCCGCCGCCTTCCTGGACGGCTGGGCGGACAGCCCCGTCGCCACCCACACCTACCTCTTCCTGGGCGACGTCGTCCGCCAGCCCGCCGCGCCGGAGGGCTGGCCCACGGTCTGGGACGGCGTCAGCGAGGCCGCCTACAGCGCCGACTACGAGATGGACCCGGAGATCGTGGACCCCGACCCGGACGCGCTGATCGCGGCGCTGCGATCCATCCCCACCCTCTCCATCGTCACGGACATGGACGCGCTGATGGGCCCAGACGGGATCTACGAGAACAGCGCCGAGCGCGGCGAGGAATGGGAGCGCGCCGTCTCCGTCGAGCTCATCCTGGAGGACGGCTCCACCGGCTTTCAGGAGGACTGCGGCATGCGCGTGCACGGCTACGGCTGGCGCTACCACTCGAGCACGCTCAAACACTCCTTCCGCCTGGAGTTCTCGCGCGATTACGGCAGCCCGAAGCTGGAGTACCCGCTCTTCGCCGACGCGCCCGTGGACCGCTTCGACAGCGTCGTGCTGCGCGCGGGCGGCAGCAAGACCTGGCTGGACTTCCGCGACCCCGCGGACGCGCAGTACCTGCACGACAGCTTCGCCCGCGACACCGCCCGCGACATGGGCAAGCTCGACGGTCACGCGACCTATGTTCACCTCTACCTGAACGGCCTCTACTGGGGGCTGTACAACCCCGTCGAGCGCCCGGAGGCCGGCTTCGGCGAGGAGTATCTGGGCGGAGACGACGACGAGTACGACGCCATCAACCGCCGCACCGTGACCAACGAGGCGGTGGACGGCACGCTGGAGGCCTACAACACGCTGCTCGCCTTGGCCGACGAGGACCTCTCCACCGACGCCGGGCTGGCCGCCGTCGAGGCCATGCTCGATCTGGACGACCTCATCGACTACATGCTCATCCACCAGTACACGGTCAACCGCGACGGCCCCTGCTGCTTCTCCCACAACAACATGCGCGGGATACGCCGACGCCTGGACGGTGAGCAGTTCCGCTTCTTCGTCTGGGACATGGAGTACAGCCTCTGGGAGGCGACGGACGACACCAATGTCGATATCGACGTAGACGGAGCCATCTCGCACGTCTACGCCCGGCTGCGCGAGAACGAGACCTTCCGTGCACGCTACGCCGAGCGCGCCGCTACGCACCTGAGCGGCGACGGCGCGCTCACGCCCGAGGCCGCCGCCGCCCGCTACGAGGCCCGCGCCGACGAGATCTACGAGGCGCTGCTGGCCGAGTCGGCGCGCTGGGGCGACACCTACCGGACGACCCCGTACACACGCGAAGTGGAGTGGCAAGCAGAGTACGACCGGTTGATGACCGATTTTTTTCCGTACCGCACCGCCGCGCTCATCGAGCAGCTCTCTGCGGCGGGGCTGTACGCACCCTGAGCGGATTCGGCCCCTCGCCTTGTTCACGGAGCGTCGAGCGGCTATGGCAGCAAGTCTGCTGCTCTCACTGCCCTCCTCTCCCCTGCCGCTGGTGCCCTCCATGGAACACAATCTCTGCGTCCTGATCGATTTCGAGAACATTGCCGCAGGCGCAGAGAAGGAGGGACTGGGACGCTTCAAGCTGGAGCTGGTGCTGCGGCGCCTCAAGGACAAGGGCCGCATCCTCTCGGCCCGCGCGTACGGTGACTGGGGCCGCTTCGCCAAGTTCAAGCAGGATCTCCTGCGCCTGGGCATCTCGCTGATGGAGCTGACCAGCTTCCGCGGCCAGGAGAAGAACCGGGCGGACATCGCCCTGGTCGTGGACGCGATGGAGCTGGCCTACACCCGGCCGCACCTGGACACCTTCGTGGTCCTCTCCGGCGACAGCGACTTCACGCCGCTGATCATGCGCCTCAAGGAGCTGAACAAGCGCGTGCTCGGCGTGGGCACGCGGCGCAGCACCAGCGCCCTGCTCAAGGACGCCTGCGACGAGTTCATCTTCTACGACACGCTGGTCAAGGAGCAGAGCGAGCTCTATCCGATGGCCCGCCGCGAGCCGGAGCCGCGGGAGATGCCGGAGGAGGAGGACGACACCTCTGAGCCCGAAGAGGCGGTCTCCTCGATGTCCAAGGAGGAGGCCTTCGCCCTCATCGTCGAGACGCTGAAGGGCCTGCAGCACGACACCTCCGGCGCCATCTCCGCCGGCCTGGTCAAGGCCTCGCTCATCCGCAAGGAGCCGGCCTTCAACGAGACGGAGTACGGCTTCAGCACGTTCACCCGCATGCTCGAGGCCGCGCAGCAGCGTGGCCTGCTCAGCCTGCACCGGGACGAGCGCGCGGGCGGCGTCCGCGTCGAGGTCGCTGGCGAGAGCTCCTCCCCTCCCCCGCAGGCGTCGGAGCCGCAGGAGGAGGAGGCCACCGATCTCCCCGGGCTCACCGGCGAGGCCGCCCGCCTGCGCCAGACCCTGGCCGAGGCCGGCGTCGATCCCCTGCCGCGCGTCTATCGCCACACCGTGGTCTACGAGTTCGCCGATCACGTCCAGGACCGGATGGCGAACAAGAAGCGCAACACGCTGCTGTACACGGTCGGTGACATCGCCCGCCGCTGCCGCGACACCGTGCCCGCCGTGCCGCCCCGCTACGTGCGCGCCGTCATCCAGGCCCTCGCCCACGCCGGCGAGCTGCTGCACCCCGAGGGCAAGCCGGCGCGCAGCCCCACGGCCCCCTTCGTCATCCGCAAGGACGGCGACGGCCTGCTGGACGCCCTCTCCAGCTTCTACCTGCGCACCCTGATGGAGCGCGGCGAGAAGCTCGACAACTCGCTGGCCCTCTCGCAGCTCCTCTACGGCGACGACGATCACGTCATGGTGGTCGAGGAGATGGTGGCCTGGCTCATGCACGAGCTGGCCCACGAGGCGGCGAACCCCAGCGAGCCCCGCGAGGAGATCCCCGCCCCGCGCCGGGAGGACGCCCCTCCCCCCCGCCGCGATGAGCGCCGCGACGAGCGCCGCGATGAGCGTCGTGATGGCCGCGGCGACGGACGCGGTGACGGACGCGG
>CAZKWG010000782.1:0-3734 GCA_964556105.1 uncultured Enterobacterales bacterium
GCTGCCCAGCGGCACCGCCTCCGTCTCGACGGCGGACACGATCTTCACCGGCGCCGCGCGCTCGGACAACCTGGGCATCGGCCTGGACGGGGCGGGCGACACCGACGGCGACGGCGCGGCGGACCTCGTGCTCGGCGCCCAGGGTGTGGACACCGGCGCCAGCAACGCCGGCGCGGCCTATCTCTTCTACGGGCCCTTCGCGGCGGGCGTCGTCAGCGCGTCCACGGCCGACGCGACCCTCCTCGGCAGCGCCAGCACCGGCGCGCTGGGCTGGGGCGTGACCGGCGCGGGCGACACGAACGGCGACGGTCTGGACGACCTGCTGCTGGGCTCGCACAGCGACGACACCGTGGGGACGGACGTAGGCTCGGCCTGGCTCATCGGTGGCGGCTTCTGAGGGGTTAAGGGGCGCCCCATGGTGCCCCACCTCTTCGGCATGCTCCCCGACGACCTCGTGCGTCAGCTCGAGGCCAGCGGCCACGCCGTCTCGTTACCCGAGGCCCGGCGCGCGCTGTCGGCCATCGTCGCCATGGGGCGGCTGGACATGAGCGGCGCGAGACCCTTGAAGAAATCGAGTATATCGGCGTTACAAAACGGTACACGTCGGGATCCCCTGCGCGTGCTGGAGCGGGTGACGGACGAAGAAGATGGGAGTCTGAGATACCTGTTCGAGTCCGAGGACGGCGCGGTCTTCGAGGCCGTGCGCATCCCGTTGGAGAGCCCGGGGCGCTTCACCCTCTGCCTCTCCTCGCAGGTGGGCTGCGGGATGGCCTGCGACTTCTGCGCCACCGGGCGCCTCGGCCTGCGCCGGGACCTCGCGCCCTGGGAGATGGTCGCCCAGTGGTGGACGGCGCGCGCGGAGGCCCCCGGGCGCATCTCCGGCGCCGTCTTCATGGGTCAGGGCGAGCCCTTCCACAACTATGAGGCCGTGATTCAGGCGGCGAGGGTGCTCTCTGACCCCTGCGGCGGGCGCATCGCGGCGGAGGCGATCACGATCTCCACCGTGGGGCTCGTCTCGCAGATTCGGCGTTACACCGATGAGACACACCCCTATCGTCTGATCGTCTCGCTGAGCTCGGCCCTGCCCGAGCGGCGCGCGACCCTTCTTCCCGTGGCCGGCCGTGTCCCCCTCGAGCGGCTGGTCGAGGCCCTCGCCGAGCGCCACGCGCGGACGGGGGAGCGGGCCACCCTGGCCTGGGTGCTGCTGGGCGGCGTGAACACCGGGCCGGACGAGATCGAGGCCCTCGCCGGGCTGGCCGCGCGCGTGCCGATCCGCCTGAACCTGATCGACGTCAACGACCTGCGCCCCGCCGGCTACCGCCGCGCGAGCGAGGAGGAGCGCGCCCGCTTCATGGACGGCCTGCGCGCCATCGGCGTGCCCTTCGTCCGTCGCTTCTCGGTGGGCTGCTCGCGCAGCTCGGCCTGCGGCATGTTGGCCGCCACGCGGAGCGCCAGCGCGGCGAGCTGAGGCCCTGTGCTCCGCCTACGGGTGAGGGCTCTGGAGGGACAGGGTGAGTATGCGGACAGTTTATGGTCTGTTGACGCGTCTGCAGGGTGACGTCCGGAGGGGCGTTGGATAAGCTCCAGGTGACACCGGAGGAGACAGTCCATGAAGCAGCGCCATGAGGCGGAGGCCGCCGTCGACGTCGCGGCCTACATCCTCGACCTGACAGGGCCGGTGAGCGTGATGAAGCTCCACCGGCTCCTCTATTGTGCGCAGGCCTGGTTCATCGCCGAGCAGCGCCGGCCGCTCTTCGAGGATCCCATCGAGGCCTGGGCGGCAGGTCCGGTGGTGCGCAGCGTGCATGAGGCGCTGGGTGGGCGGCTGCGGGTCAGCGACGCGGCCAGCCTGCACGGGGACGCTTCGCGGCTGCGGGGGGCAGCGCGGCGCGCCATCGAGGCGGTGACGCAGCAGTATGGCGCGCACACGGACCACAGCCTGGCCACGATCGTCCACGCCGAGCGCCCCTTTCGTGAGGCCCGCGGGGATGGCGCGCGCGCGGCCCAGGCGGATCGTGTGATCCCCCGCGCCAGCCTGGTGGCCCGTTACGCCTCGGTGGCGCGGGCCTAACGCCAGACGCGCGCCGCGGCGCCGCGCCCCAGCCCCGCCATGAAGGCGTAGGCGATCTCTGCGTCCGAGAGCGCGTCCAGCGCCTCGCCGTCCAGCGCGCGGGCCGGGTAGCGGAGGATCTCCACCTCGGCGTCGAGCGCCTCCCCGTTCAGCGCGAGCGGCGCCGTTGGCGTCTGGCTGGCCGTGAGCGCCGGGAGCCCGCCGGCGGAGAGCCAGATCTCCGCCTCGAAGGTGCGGGTCTCGCCCGTGTCAGGGCCCTCCATCCAGCCCACCAGCCGCACGCTCTGGCCCTCCATCCCGTCCTCGGTGGTGGCGCCGCTGAGCCAGTGCACCTCGCAGTAGTCCAGGCCGCTGGCGGTGCCCACGCCGTAAGAGGTCCGCTCCGCGGCCAGCAGATCCTCGACGACCACGGCGCTGAGCAGGGAGCTGTCGGCGACGGTGACGTGGTCGGCGTAGGCGGGCGGCGAGAGCAGGTCGAGCGGGCTCCAGGCCAGGCCGGTGTCCGTCTGGCAGGGCGCGAGCTGCGCCCCGATGGAGGCGACGCGCGCCTGGCTCAGGCCGATCCGATGGCCCAGGTCCGTCTGAAAAACAGCCTCGCCCGTGGTGAAGGTGGCGCCTTCCCAGTCCAGGGAGAGGGTGTAGCCCACGCGCGCGCCGGCCTCCAGGCTCAGCGCCTGGCTGAGCCCTCCCGTCGCGCCGTCGTCGTCCATCGCGCTGTCCGCGCCCGGCCGACCGGCGCAGGCGAGGAGCAGCGCGGCGTACGGGCCGATCAACCGCCACCCCCCTCGTCGCTGGGCGGCGGGCCCTCTCCACCGCCGGGCTCTCCGCCGCCCTCTCCGCCGGGCTCTCCGCCGCCCTCCCCGCCCATGCCGCCGCCCCCGCCGAGCATGGCGTTGGTGGTGCTGTCCGAGGCGATCCCGCGGTAGCAGGCTTGGAAGAAGGGGAAGGTCATGGTGGCGTGATAGGCGTAGCCGTCCGGCCCCTCGTAGCCATTGCACATGTCCAGGGGCACGAAGCCGGCCTCGTCGGGCGAGCGCTCCGAGTGGTCCACATAGTCGTGGGTGCACCAGCTGTAGTCGTGCAGCACGCACCGCTTGTCGACCGTCGAGCCGCCCGGGCTGTCGGCGTCGATGAAGGTCTCGTAGGTGCAGGCGTACTCGCAGTCGGCGTCCCCGTCGGGGCAGCAGTCGGCCTGCTCCTCGCAGGCGCGGCCCTCGAGCTCGAGCTGATCCTCGCTGTCCGCATCCGCCTCGGCGTGGTCCTCCCACTGCGAGAGACCGGCGTAGTGCCAGGAGCTTCGGGCGCGCAGGACCGTCTCGCAGGACCCGTCGTCGGCGCGCGCGACGCAGACGCAGGGGCCCTTGATCGGGTAGCCATCGTAGCTCCACCCGACGATGGCGGACTCCTCTGTGCAGTCTCCGTCGATGGCGTCCGCCATGCTCCATTGCGCGGCCACGTCCACATAGGAGTTGACGGGCTTGTTGTCCGCGTCGAGCTCGTAGCAGACCTCGTTGGCGGCGTGGTTGTGACCGACGTCCGAGGTGTGGAAGCCGCAGAGGTCCAGCGCGGTCGTCATGCCCTGGTAGTAGGTGTCGTTGGCCTCTTCCGTTGGGTACCAGTAGCCGGGGTTGCCGTAGGCGAAGGGGGTGTGGCCCTCGTTGGG
>CAZKWG010000783.1:0-3734 GCA_964556105.1 uncultured Enterobacterales bacterium
GCGAGGGCGAGGGCGAGGGCGAGGGCGAGGGTGAGGGCGAGGGCGAGGGCGAGGAGCCGCGCGCCGCCGTGACCATCAACGAGCTTCAGGCGAGCAACACATCCACAATCCAGGACGACACGGGCGCCTTCCCCGACTGGTTCGAGCTGTACAACGCGGGCGACGTGGCGGTGGACCTGACCGGCTTCACCGTCACCGACGATCTGGAGGTCACGGACCTGCACACGCTCGCCAACCTGGAGATCGCGGCGGGAGGGTACCTCATCCTCTGGGCGGACGAGGACGTCGATGAGGGGGACGACCACGTCGGCTTCAGCCTGAGCGCCGACGGTGAGCAGCTCGGCCTCTACGATGATCAGGGCCGCGCGCTCGCCCGGCTGGAGTACGCGTCCCAGGCGGAGGACTGGTCTGCGGCGCGGGTGCCCGACGGGTCGGCCACCTGGACCGTTACGGAGGCGCCTACGCCGGGCGCCTCGAACGGCGAGTGAGTCTGTCGCCTCAGCGATGTCGTCCGGAGGGTCGGCCTCAGCCGTCCCTCGCGCTGGCGCTCCGGGCGCAGGCACCCCGATGAGCACCATGCCGTTCCATCGGCGTATCGGTCGCTTCAACCTCGGGAAGACGCTGGGGCAGGGAGGCTCGGCCACCGTGTTTCTGGCCGAGGACACGCTGCTCGGCGTCAAGCGAGCGGTCAAGCTGGTGATCGCGCCCAACGAGGACGCCCGCGAGGCGCTGCGGCGCCGCCTGCGGGTCGAGGCCCGCGCGATGGCGCAGATCGGCCACCCGAACATCCTGCGCGTCTACGACGTCCTGCAGGAGGGGCAGGACGATATCGTCGTCATGGAGCTGGCCGAGGGGGGCAGCCTCTCGGGTTGGCTCGAGGCCAACGGCCCCATGCCCGCGCCGCTGGCCATCTCCTATCTGATTCAGGTGCTCTCGGCGCTCTCGGCCGCGCACGCCGCCGGGATCGTCCACCGCGACGTCAAGCCGCAGAACATCCTGCTCGATCGCTCTGGAACGGCCCTCCTGGCGGACTTCGGCATCGCGCTCATCACCTCCGCCGACGCCGTGCGCACCACGCGCGTCGGTTCGGCCATGGGCTCGCTCAGCTACATGCCGCCCGAGCAGCGGCTGGACGCCCGCTCGGTGGGGGTGGCGGCGGACATCTACGCTTGCGGCAGCACGCTCTACAACCTGCTCACCGCCCAGTCTCCCATCGATCTGTTCATGGCGGAGGCCGAGTCTGAGCGGTGGAATGGGATCCCGCCCCGAATCTGCGATGTGTTGTTGCGCGCCCTCTCGCGCGACCCCGCGGCGCGCTACCCGACCGCGCGGGCGATGGCGTTGGCCCTGCATGCGATCCTCCAGGAGGAGGTGGCCGAGGCGGTCGAGCGCCGCGATCCGCTCGATCCTCGGCTGTTTCCGGAGCCCTCCAGCACGCTCAGCCCGGGTGGCGGACTCACGGGGCGTGGCAGGCTCTCGACGATCCCAGGAATTGAGGCGACGAACCACGCGATCACGCTGCTGGAGGACGCGCCGGAGACCTTGCGGTCGCAGGCCGCGGGCGCGCTGACGATCACCCTCCTCGAGGAGGGGCCGCTGCAGGGCAAGGCGCCTGAGCAGAGCGTGGCGCCATCGGAGCGCACACCCGTCACGCCAGCGACGCTGGTGCCGGACCTGCCGCCGCCGTCGCCGCCGCCGCCGCGGTCTTCTTCGCCTGTGACGCCGCCTGTCGCGCGTTGGGTCGCGCCCGTCGGTCTGGCGCTGCTGCTGGCGGCCATCACCCTGGGCGCCTGGTGGGCGGAGCAGCGTGAGGGGCCAGACACCGTCCTTTCGCCGCCCGCTTCGCCGCCCGCCTCGCCAGAGGCGAGCGTGGCGCCCGCTGCCTCCGACCTCGCCCAGGCGCCATTGGAGGCGAGCGATCCGGAAGGTGTGCAGATCAAACCCAAGGTGAGCGAGCCTGTGAGCGCTCCGCCGGCTCGCGTCTCTGCGACGACGCCCAGCGCGGCTGGCGGGGCGACGGTGGCGAAGGCGACCGCGTCGTCCGCGGCGCCGGAGGCCGCCGTGGCCCAGGAAGCTCCCCTCGGGCGCTGGTCCGCCACCTTCAACGGTCGGCCGGCCACGTTCACGCTCCACGGCAGCCCAGGCGCCGTCCGAGGGGATGTCTCCGTTCGGCTCGCCCTTGGCGCGGAGCCCGTGACGACGCAGGTGGAGGGGAAGTATGATGCAGAGGCGCGTGTCCTCTCCCTCGCGGATCAGATCGAGGGCCCCGACGCGGGCACCTACACGCTGACCCTGGAGGACAGCCTGGACCGGTTCAGCGGAAAGTTCGTCACCCGTCTCAGCGGTCGCACCGTGATCGTCAGCGGCTGGAGGTCGCCGTGAGCGGCCTGTGGCTCGCGCTGCTCGGCGGGGCGCTGGCCGGTCCGACGCTGGACGTGCACGTCCAGGCTGGGGCGGGCAACACGGACGCGCAGCGCGGCGGCAGCCTGGGGGTGGCGGTGGGCCTGCCCCTGACGCCCCGTCTCGCCGTCGAAGGGCTTTTTCAAGGCGGACTCTCGGCGGAGCTTGCTCCACGCCTCAGCCTGCGCCCGGAGCTGCGCCTGCGCCTCACGCCGCCTGATCCCGAGCGCGGGGGGCTCTCGCTCCTCGCGGGGTACGGGGTGGGTCTTCGGCCGTCGCCGCTCCCAGAGGGCGCCCTCGGCCTCTCCTTGGACCTGCCGCCCGGGGAGCGCGTCGGGGTGCGCGTACAAGGGCGCTATGTGCTCGACGGGCTCAGCCCCAGCAGCTTTCAGCTCGCCCTGGGCGGCGTCTGGACGCGGGCGGAGGCGGCGCCCGAGCCGGAGCCGGTGGTCGAGGCGGTCGCCGAGGCGGAGCCGCTGCCCGTGCTCGAGGTCAACCCCCCCGAGGCCATGGCCTGGCTCCCGCACCCCTACTGCGCCTGGCTGCCGGTCTCCGAGGTCGCGCGCCTGCTCCCCAGCCTCGATCCGGCGTTACAGCTCCAGATCGTGGCGCAGGGCTATCTGCCCGCCCAGCTCACGGCGGGCGCGCCTGCCCAGCTCACCCTGGAGAGCGCGCCGCGGCAGGGCTCGGTCATCGTCGTGGCGCGGCCCGGCGACGTGCTTCAGGTCGACGGCCGCCCCGTCGTGGTCGGCGCGGACGGCGTGGCCGTCGTCTCTGCGCGTGAAGGCCTCGTCCAGGTCGAGGTGCGCGGGGGCGGTCGCCGGCTGGAGCAGGAGCTGGCCATCGGCACCGGCCTCGCCCTCTGGGTGCGTGTGCCCGACCCGGTCGCCGCCGAGGTCCGCTTCGCGCTGGGATCCAGCGCGGTCGTCGAGGCCGAGCGCGCCCGGATCGCCGAGATCGCGCGGCTGGCGGAGGGCTGGCGCTTCGAGGTGCAGGGCTCGGCCTCTCCCGAGGGAGACGCGGCCTCGAACCTCGTGCTCGCCGATGAGCGCGCCCGCGCCGTCGCCGCCCTGCTCATCGACGCCGGGCTCCCCACGGACAGGGTCACCTTCCTCCCCGCGGTCGTCGCCCCCCAGGTCGCGGAGGGTCAGGACCCCGCCGCCCTGCGCGTCGCCACGATCCGCGCCCTCCCCGCCCGAGGCAGCCCATGATCGGGATCTTCGCCCTCATGTTGGCGGCCCTCGCGGGTGATCATGTCGTGGTCCGCGCGGGAGACACCGTCGAGTCCATCGCCGCCGCCCTCGGCGATCCTGCGCTGGCCGCGGTCATCCGCG
>CAZKWG010000784.1:0-3731 GCA_964556105.1 uncultured Enterobacterales bacterium
GGGCGCCCGCCGCGAGCGGGGGAGCGCTTCGTCTGGCCCGCCCTGGGCGAGACCCTGCAGGCCTACTGCCGCCAGGGTCCCTCGCTCTTCCACACGGGCCTGGTCGGCGAGCGCCTGTTCGAGACCTTCGGTCAACGAACGCGCCTCACGCCCGCCGATCTCGCCGCCTGGCGCCCGCAGTGGACCGCGCCGCTGCGCGCCCGCTACCGCGACGCCACCGTCTGGCTCCCTGGCCCGCCCAGCGTCGCCGGCCTGCTCGTGCTCTGCTCCCTGCGCGCGCTCGACGCCGGCGGCCCCATGCCGCGCGTCCCCGCCAGCGCCGAGACCGCGCTGCGCCTGACCCACGCCCAGCTCGCCGCCGAGCGCTTCCGCGAGGGCCTGGCCGGGCGCCTCTTCCAGGACGGCTTCGTGGACGCCACCCTGGCGCAGCTCGGCGGAGATCGCCTCGGATCGGGCTTCACGACCCACATCTCCACCGTGGACGCCGAGGGTGACGCGGTCTCGATCACGCACTCGCTCGGGGAGACCTGCGGTCACGCGGTGCCCGGGACCGGCGTGCTCCTCAACAATTTCCTCGGCGAGGCCGACGTGAACCCGCCGGACGTGCGGCGGGGGCCGGGCGAGCGGCTGTTCACGATGTGCTGCCCGACCCTGATCGCGCGCGGCGAGGACGTCTGGTCGCTCGGGACGGGCGGCTCGAACCGCATCCGCTCCGCCATCCTCCACGGGGTCAGCTACCTCGTAGACAACGGGCTCGCCCCCGCCGAGGCCGTCGCCGAGCCGAGGGCCCACGTCGAGCGCGGCGTCCTGCACCTCGAGGCGGGCGGGCGCAGCCCCGACGACCTGGAGCGGCTTAAGAGATCCGCTCCCGACGCGGTGATCTTCGAGGACCGCCACCTGTTCTTCGGCGGCCTGCACATGGTGTCCTGCCGGGACGGCGCCTCGTCGGCGCCGGCGACGCCCGGCGCTCCGGCAGCTGGGGCCGCGCCTGAAGACCGATAGAAGGGTAGGGGAGGGGAGAGCGACATGGCGAGGATGATGACCCGCGAAGGATATATGGCGATTGAGGCGGAGATTACGCGCCTCTGGACCAAGGAGCGCCCCGAGGTGACCGCTCAGGTCTCCGCCGCGGCCGAGCTCGGGGATCGCTCGGAGAACGCCGAGTACATCTACGGCAAGAAGCGCCTGCGGGAGATCGACGCGAAGCTGGAGAAGCTGCGCAAGCGCGCAGACGGGCTCACGATCGTCGATCTGGAGCGTCAGCCGAACTACCCGGACGTCCGCTTCGGCGCCATCGTCGAGGTCGAGGACGACGACGGCAACAAGAAGACCTACCGGCTCGTGGACCAGGACGAGAGCGATCCCGGCCGCGGCCGCATCAGCGTGCAGTCGCCGATCGGGCGCGCGCTCCTGGGCCGCAAGAAGGGCGACGTGGTCGAGGTGACGCTGCCCAAGGGTCGGGTCGGGCTCGAGGTGCTCGCGGTGCGCTACGGCGGCGGGCCGCCCTAGGCCTCGCAGCTGGGATTGGCCTCGTCGGGGGTGCCCTGGTCATCGCCCTCGGCGGGGAGCCCGGGGCTGAGACACCAGGCGTCCGGATCGTCGTTTCCGGTCGCGTCCCAGCGCGCGGGGTCGAGCTGCGTGCTGTAGCCCTCGGCCCGCGGCCAGGTCTCGTCGAGCGTGATCTCGTCGATGATGACGCGCTCGCGCTCGATGCCGCGGTCGGTGAAGATCGGCGCGAGCAGCTGGGCGGAGCCCGCGCTCAGGTCCGGCCAGGGGCTCACCGTGGCGTCGCAGCCGACGCCGCCGTTCAGCAGCGGGCTGGGCTCCTCGCAGACCACCAGGAGCTGTCCCGCGCGCAGCACGGCCGGACCATCCAGCACGCCGGCGATGTCCGCGTCGCCGAGACGCCAGCCGTCGATGGAGACATCGGCGTCCGACAGGTTGGCGATCTCCAGCCATCCAGCGTAAACATCGGGCACAGAGACGCTCTCGACGAACCACTCCGTGAGGATCAGCGCGCCCGTCAGCGCGGTCACGGCGTCCTGGTCCACATCACCGTCGCAGTCCGAGTCCAGACCGTCGAAGCTGGCGTCTGAGGCTGCGGGATTGCGGGTTGGATCCTGATCGTCGCAGTCGTCCAGGCGCGCGTAGCCGTCCTGGTCCTGATCGTCGTCGCGGCCATCGCAGTCCTGGTCCACGCCGTCATACCAGATCTCGTCCGCGCCGGGGTTCGCCGCCGGGTCCTGGTCGTCGCAGTCGTCGCCGCCAGCGTCCAGGTGCGGATGTCCGTCGTCGTCGGCGTCCAGGTCGGGCGTGCCGAGCAGCGTCACCACGACGTCCGCGCGATCGGCGGCGAAGACCTGATCGGGATCGGGCCGGAGCGTCAGTGAGCCTTCGCGAGGCTCGGCGTCAGCGGCTGTGAACTGGATCGAGACCGGGAGGACGGCGCCCGGGGCCAGGGTCCAGGTCCCGGCGCTGACGCCGTCCGGAAACGTGAAGCCGTCGCCAGACAGCGTGGCCTCGAGGGAGAGCCCAGCGTCGCCGGTGTTGCGGAGCGAGAGCGCCGCGCTGCCCGTGAGGCCGAGCGCGACGGGGCCGATCTCCAGCTGCTGCGCCACGTCGAGCACCGGCGTCTCCGCAGGCACCGCGACCGCACTCACAGCGCAGCCCGGGAGCCAGACCAGAGCGAACAGCGGTAAGAACAGGCGAATCACGCCAGGACTGTAGCCTTGAAGGGGCGGGATCAACAACTTCCGATAAGGAATATTATGTCAAATACCGCGCGCGGAGCGCGGCGGTATTCGACATAACATTCGGGTTTCTTCTGCTACTGCGCGCGGAGCGCGGCGGTATTCGACATAACATTCGGGCTTGTTTGCGTGGCCATGTGTGCCTGGCGCTGGTCAGTTCAGGTCGCCTTGCTCTTCTCCGAGCTCGACCAGCAGCTGCTCCAGCTCCGGCGTCGTGACGGTCCAGACGGTGTTGCAGAAGTGGCACGTCACCTCTGCTTTTCCGTCCTCTTTGAGGATGGACACGAGATCCTGGGCGCCGAGCGACTTGAGGATGGCCTGGGCGCGCTCCTTCGAGCACGGGCACTTGTAGACAAGCTCCTGCTGGCCGAGCACCTCGACCAGCTCGCCGCCGAGGAAGCCGAAGTTGAACTCTGCCATCAGGTAGCGGAAGTCCGTCCGGATGGGCTCGTCGATGAGCTCGGCGAAGGCCTCGGCCTCCATGTCCGGGAACCGCTCGACCAGCATGCCGGCGGCGAAGATGATCTTTCCGTCTTCGTCCAGCTCGGCGGCGACGCGGACGCGGGCGTCCACCTGCACGGACCGGATGAAGTAGCGCTGCAGGGCGTCCTCGAGGCTCTCGTCGAGAATGTCCGCGATGCCGCGATAAAGCTCCTGGCTGCCGAGGAACTTCAGGACGGCGATGAGCCCGCGGAAGCGCTCGGTCGCCGGGATGTTCTCCGGCGAGAACCGCGCGCGCATCTGGCCGGTCGCCCAGACATCGGCCGTCAGCTCGAAGCGTGGCGTCTCTCCGAAGAGATTGACCGTGTGCCGCTCCTCGCCCTTGAGCTGGCTGGACAGGAGCGCTGCCGCGACCAGGGCCTCCGCGCCGAGCCGAGCGGCCTCAGGCCCCAGCCTGTGGCGGACGCGCAGCTCCTCGGCGGGGCCATCCATGACGGCGACGAGGACGCGGACCTTGCGATTGCACGTGAGCGCGGAGAC
>CAZKWG010000785.1:0-3711 GCA_964556105.1 uncultured Enterobacterales bacterium
CTGTCACGACCCGCCCATAGGACCACCCCGTGCAGCTCTCCCTCGTCGACGCGGCGACCCGCCTCGGCCTCTCTCTGAGACAGGTCTGGTATCTGATCAACACCGGTCGTCTCCCCGCCGCGGAGGTCGGGGGGCGCTGGGTGATCGAAGACTCCAGCCTGCCCGCCAGCCCCGCGCGAGAACAGCGCCGGCAGGAGCTCTCGGCGACGTAGCCCGCGCTGTCACCACTGCTCTACCTGGGCCACCGGATGACCCGAGAGGAGATCACCCTCGGCCCGCGCGCCCGCCAGCGGCTCACAGGCCGGCTCCGAGGGCACGTGGACGATCCGGCGGGGTTGGAGGCCGCCGTGCGATCCTACGCCGCCCTGTGGTCCTGGGGAGCCTGATTTGTCACGTCGAAATCGACTAGCAAACTATAAATTTCGATCTGCGTTGCGCGCAGACAATCAAGAAGCAATGACTTAAGCAAGGGGGAAGCCCCAAACACCACCCGAAGGCCGACATCCTCATCCCTGCGCCCGGGATCGTTCCCGTAATTGAGCAGGGCGTGCAGGTCCCCGGGCATGTTGCCCCAGGAGCCGCCCAGCAGCTTACGAGGTTCGTCATCGGGCATGTCTCCAAGATGACAACCTGTGCGGCTGTTGAACAGGCTCCCGGTCCACTCCCAGACGTTGCCGGCCAGGTCCAGGAAGGGGCCGTCAGCCGCGCGGCGGAACACCCCTACCGGGGTTTTTCGTCCTGGGCTGTCCGATCCCCAACGGAAGCAGGCCCGCGCGGTGTCCCCCTGCCCCGGATTGGCAGGCCCCCAAGGGTAGGGCCCGCCGCGCAGCAACGCCGCGAGCGCCCACTCCCCGGAGTCTGGCAGGTCGAAGCCACCGTCCGGGCCGGGCCGCGCCCAGCGCGCGTTGGCCCAGCGGCAGAAGGCGCGGGCATCGTACCAGGAGACGCCTGTCACCGGCGCGTTGGGCGTATGGACCTGATCGTCCCACCCGCCCGGCTCTGTCGGGGCGGACTCGGTCCACCAGCGCTCGC
This sequence comes from uncultured Enterobacterales bacterium, assembly GCA_964556105.1. Taxonomy (GTDB): domain Bacteria; phylum Myxococcota_A; class UBA796; order UBA796; family CAZKWG01; genus CAZKWG01. Next base: position 1,033 of record CAZKWG010000785.1, read on the forward strand.
TCCGCCACTCCGGATCCTCCAGAAAGGCCCCATACTCCGCCACGGTCACCGGCCAGGCGCGCAGCCAGTAGCGGGGCCGGGTCGGCAGCTCCACCCAGCCCTCGGCGCTGGACCGTGGATCGGGCAGCCGCGGATCCCCCAGGCGGCCCAGCGCGCTCAGGGCCAGCAGGCGGTCCCGCCAGGGCCAGGCGCCGTCCGCGGCCAGGAAGCGCTCCGCCACCCGCGCCGGCAGCGCCGCGCGCAGGGCGCCGTCCCGGAAATACTCCCGCTGGTACTCGGCTACCCCCGCGGCGGCCAGCCCGAGCAGGCGCCCCTCGCGGGCGGGGCTGGGGTCGCGGGCGGCCTCGGCGAGCAGGGCCTCCACCCAGCCTACAGCGCGGGCGCTGCCCGTCTGCCCGAAGGCGCCGGTGGCGAAGCGCAGGCAGCCCTCCCAGCTCGGGTCCAGGAGCGGGGCCTTGCGCCCTGGGGGCGCGGCCGCGAGCTCGGCCACCACCTCGGCCTCCGCGCCCTTTCGCCCGGCGAGGCTGCAGGCGGCCAGGTACTCCTGGAAGCTGCGATGCCAGGGTCGTACGACCCGGATCCCGGCCTCGTCCTCGAAGCGCAGGATGCCGGTGCTCACGGACAAGCGGTCCAGCGTCGCCTGCGCCTCGGCCCGGTCCCGCGCCTTGCCCTCGGTCACGAGGCGCGCCGCCAGCGCGTCCACGGGCAGGGCGGTGGTGCCGGACTCCTGCAGCGCGAAGGCGACGCGGCTGAGCAGATCGCGCCGCTCCGCCGAGGTGCGGTCACGCTCGTCCTCGCGGGCGTCGGGGTCATCGGGGCGGCGGTCGCACAGGTGGCGCACCATGCGCTCGTAGAGGTCGGCCAGGTTGTCGGGCAGCCGCCGCTGCTCCAGGTGGACCAGCAGCACGGCCGTGAGCAGCAGCGGGTTGTCCAGCGGGCTGCGGCCGGCGCCCTCGCCCCGAAAGCGTGCGCCCAGCCCGGACAGGGCGCGGGCCAGCTCGCGAACGGCGTCCTCGTCCAGGCCCTGCACGGCCCTCCAGCGCTGGAGCAGGGCCCCGCGGCGATCGTCGTCGAGCGGCGCGATGTCCAGGCGCTCGAAGGCGGCGGGGACGTACACGGCGGTGTGAGCGGTGGGCCGCGTGGTGAGCACGATCCGGCAGCGGCTGGTCCTGGCCAGCCCCGTGAGCAGCTCCACCACCGCCTCGCGGGCGCGCTGGCCGGGGACCTCGTCCAGGGCGTCCACCAGCAGCAGGTAGCGCCCCCGCTCCAGCCCCTCGGCGACCGCGCCCACGGGCGGGCGCCGGGCGGCGGGCGCGAGATCGGCGCAGAAGACCTGGCACAGCATGCGCTCCAGCGCGCCGTCGGGGCCGCCTCGCTGGACCTCAGCGGCGAGCTGACGGGCCTCCAGCCAGAGGGGCACGGGCGCGGTGGGCAGGCCCTGGCTGAGCGCCACCAGATCCAGGCGCGACTCGTCGGGTAAGGGCTCTCCCTGGTGGTGGCGGCAGAGCGACCAGGCGAGGTGCTGGAGCAGCACGGTCTTGCCCGTGCCGGCCTCGCCGACCACGACCCCGTGGCGCAGCCCCGGGTGAGAGAGCAGCTCATCCAGGAAGATGGGCGCCTGCTTCTGCTCGGGGGCCTCCTCTTCTTGTGTCGGGAGCCGCCTCCGCGGCGCGATCCGCCCGTCCTCCGACCGGGTCCAGCGCCCGGGGGCCGCATGCAGCGAGACGTAGAGCGGCGCGCGCTCCAGCCGGCGGCGCGACATCGCGCTCAGCCCGCCGGCGCGGCCCTCCTCCCAGCTCCGGCCGTGGCGCTCCAGGTACCAGCGCTCCCAGGGCTCCAGCACGACCTTGCCCTGGGGAGGCTCGGGCAGCAGGCTGGCCAGGCGCTCGGCCAGCGGGTCGCGCAGGCGGGGCAGGTCGGCCTCGCTGGCGAAGGTGAGGGCCGACGCTCCCGCGAGGTCCAGCAGGTCCAGGCGGTGACCATGATCCGCCCGGAACCGGCGTTGCGCCTCCATGGGGAGCGGGTCCAACGCCGCCAGCAGGGTGCGCGGGCCTTGCTCCAGCAGCGCCTGCGCCCGCGCCGCGCCGTCCGCGCCGGCCGTGCAGCCGCCCAGCAGCACCAGCCGCAGCAGGCAGCCGTCCGCCCGCTGCCGCACGTTGAACTCGGTGATCCCGGCCTTGATGTACACGTTCGCGTCCGTCGCCTTGAACTCGCCGAACCCGTTCGCCCGCAACTCTTCCAACGCCTCCCCGCGGGTCCGCCCCTCGTACTCCATGCGGTACGCGGCCGCCACCAGCCCGGTGCGGTGCAGCCCGGCCTTGCAGTGGATGAGCACCGGGTAATTCCGCTCGTCGTCGAACACCGCGTACACCTCATCCAGGATTTCCGGGTACCCGTTCGGCCCGGTGCGGTCGAGGGTGTTGCAGTCGATCTGGAGGTACGTTGCCCCGGCGTCGGTCACCACCTCGCTCTCCTTCCGCCGCGGCCCGCCGAACGCCGTCTTCGGGATGAGCGGGTCGGCCAGATCCACCTTCCCGGACTTGTCATCAGCGGACGACTGCAGGTTGAGTACGGTGCGGATGCCGTACTTCTGAATGGCGTTCCGGAACCCGTCGGCGGTCATCTGCCCAGACCTGTACACCCGCCCGTCGGTGACGACCCGCAGCCGCTTCGACTGGT
>CAZKWG010000786.1:0-3699 GCA_964556105.1 uncultured Enterobacterales bacterium
CGATCGCGGTGGCGATCCAGAAGGCGTTGGCCCAGCTATCCGGCACCAGATAGGGGCCGCGCGAGACGGTCAGCGCCTGGGCCGCGCGCTCGGCCTCGGCGAAGCGGTGGCTGTGGTAGAGCGCGGTGGCGTGCAGCAAGGCCGCGGCGGGGTCGTCGGGGGCGCGCTGCAGGGCGCAGGTGGCGGCGGCCTCTGCCAGCACATGAAAGCCAGCGTCCCCCGTCTGTTTTGCCTCGCTGAGGAAGATCTCGGCGATCGCCGCCGCGTCTCCAGCCAGCGCCTCGCGCTCGCCGCTCCGCGGGCCGGGCGTCTTCGCCGTCAGGAGCGCGCAGGGGCCGGGGCGCGCGACGGGTCGCGGCGGGGGAGGCTCCGCGCTGCATCCGATCAGCCCGAAGAGCAGGAAGGCGCTGATCCATCGGGACGTTCGGGTCGTATCCATGTCGGCCATCCTACCAGCTCATCCTGGTACGGCGTCGGGCGCGCTGCAGATCACGCCGCGGCCCACAGGCCCCCATCCCACCGCTCGGGGTCGCGACCGCGGCCCCGCCATCGCCTTGGAGCCCTCATGCGCACGATCTCCCTGCTCGTCCTCTTCGCGGCCCTCACCAGCGGCAGCGCGATCGCCTCCTCCCACTCCGAGGCGCCGAGCCCGCGCGGCGGCGCCCACGGCAAGACGGCCGAGCCCACCCTGCTCGAGCAGCTCGATCAGCTCCTGGACGCCGTCCTCGGCGACGAGGACGCCGCCGCGCCGACGCCGCCGGCCCCCACCGTGACCGTCCGCCGCCCCGGCTTCGAGCCCGCCGCGCGCTGAGCGCTCCACCCCAGCTGGATCAGCGCGTCAGCGTCCGGCTGTACTGCTCGACGCCCTCGGCGTCGTAAAAGACGCCGGTAAAGGTCGTCTCGGTGAGCTCGACCCAGAGGAAGCCGGGAGACGACTCCTCCCAGTGGTAGGGGTTGTCGTCCCGGTGCTCCAGGTCCGTGTTCTTCGAGCCGGCGCCGCTGATGATGAATTCGGTGCCGCAGGTGGCCTCGAGCCACTGGCGGCTGTGGTCGTGGCCGCAGATGTAGACGTCCACCTGACCGCAGATGGCCTCCTCCATGAAGGGGAGGACGTTCTCGCCGTTGACGATGGGCAGCCAGCTCAGGCCCTCGTAGTTGCCGGCGTTGCCGTGCTCGCCGTTCGAGATGTAGGGGTGGTGGCCGAAGGCGATCTTCCAGGGGGTCTCCGACGTGGAGAGCTCGGACAACATCCAGCTCAGGTGGTCGTCGCCATAGCCCCAGAAGATCAGGTTCGTGTCCAGCGCGAAGAACTGCGCCGCGCCCTGCTCGAAGGTGTAGTAGTTGTCGGGCATGACCCACTTGTCGGAGGTCTCGGCGTACTCCACCTGGTAGTCGGCCTTCCAGTACTCGTAGCCGATGCCCTCGCCGCCGTAGTCGTGGTTGCCCAGCGCGGCGTAGAAGGGGAAGTCCAGGTAGGCGTAGGGCAGCTCGAAGGCGGTCTGCCACTGGTCGTCCTCTGTGCTGTCCACGCCGCTGTTGTAGAAATTGTCCCCGAGGTAGAGGGCGAAATCGCAGGCGCGCTCGGCGCAGATCACCTCCATGGCTGTGGCGACCTGGTACTGGGTGTCGTTTCCTTCGCCCGCGTCGCCCAGGGCGACGAAGCGGATGGTCTCGTAGGTCGTGGGCTCGCCCTCTCCCTCACCCTCACCCTCGCCCTCGCCCTCGCCCTCACCCTCACCCTCGCCCTCGCCCTCGGCGGCGGTCTCCGCGGGCGTCGCGCTCTCGGTCGTCGCCGTCTCTTCGGGCGCGGTGGGGCCGGTCTCGGTGACGCCAGCGCCGGGGTCCTTGCCGTCCGTTTCACAGGCCATGCACAGGGTGATCGCGGTCAGGAGCACGCCAGCGGGCAGCGTCGGACGCATGGAACCTCTTCTCGGTCGCTGAGGAGTTTCCAACGTAGTCGCCGATAGTCTGCCGGGCAAGCGGCTATTCGTTCGACGACCCGGACGACGGGTTGCCGAGCGGGCGCACGAGGCGCACGCCGACGTCCGAGCCGCGCCGATCGGGGTCCAGCCAGAGCTGGGCCGTCGCGCGCGCGGCATGCGCGTTGCCCGACCAGCAGCCGCCGCGCACATAGCGGGGGGTGGTCATGTCGGGCTTGCCTTGGGGCGGCAGCACGGCCTTGTGGTTGACGATGAGCGGCCCGCCCTCGGCGTGGAGGTCCAGGCACCAGTCGCGCGAGTTGCCCGCCAGACCGTGCAGCCCGTAGGGGCTCTCGTCGGTGGGGTAGGCGTCCACGGGGGCCAGGGTGGGGCGCCGGCCGTGGCTGTCGCCCATACAACACCAGGTGGGATCGAGGTAGTCACCCCAGGGGTAGAACCGACCATCGACGCCACGCGCGGCCTTCTCCCACTCCAGCGAGAGCGGAAGTCGCCAGGGCTGGCGGGTGCGCGCGGTGTACCAGCGGGCGTAGCCCTCGGCGCCGGGGTGATCGACCATCACGACCGGCCAGGTGGGCTCCCAACGGTCGCCGTCGGCGTCCTGGCGCAGGACGAAGCGCCCGTCGGCGTCGCGCCCGTAGATGAGCGCGCCCTGCCGCCCGACGGTGCCGCCCCGCTCGCGCGGGGCCCGGCGCAGGGCGTCCTGCTCTTTGCCGGCCTTGGCCAGCGCGTCCAGGAAGGCGATGTACTCGTAATTGGTGACGGGGAAGCGCAGCATCGCGAAGCCGTCCACCCAGACCCGCTGCCGAGGCAGGGCGTCGGGGGCGTCCGGATCGCCGCCGCACCAGAACCAGCCCGCCGGGACGTAGAGCCCGTTCGGGCCCAGCTCGCTCGCGTTGGGCAGGTAGACGGGGGTGGGCTCCTTGCCGCCGGGGGCGATGCCGTCCCAGTGCTCCTGGCGCCCGATGAAGATGGGGTAGCGGACCTCGGCGCGGCCGGGCGCGCGGATCTTCAGCAGGTAGGAGCCCCGCTGAAGCTCGACCCCGTGCAGCGGGGTGCGGCCGAGCACGCGAACGGGCACGGTGCGCAGGCGGCGATCGAAGAGCGCGTAGCGGCAGAGCTCGACCTCGGCGTCCGGAGGGTCGGTCACGAGGGTGAGGGCGCCGTCGCCCTTCAGGTAGTGGGTGTGAACCCCGGTGTCGTGCGCCTGAAGCAGGACCTCGTAGCGCACGGCCGCGGAGCGATCGCGCTGGAGCTCGGCGTCGGCGTGCAGCGTGCGGTAGTGGTTGGCCAGCAGGTCGTGGGCCTCGGTGTAGTCGGGCACGAAGGTCAGCGCGGCCTGCAGGACCTGCGTCATGACGACCTCCTTGAGGTCGGCCTTCGCGTCCAGCCGGCTGGCGCGCTCCTCCAGCGACCAGGCGGGGCGCTTGCGCTCCACGGGCTCGTTGGGGCGGACGTTCTGCAAGAGCTGGCGGGCCTGCTCGCGGGTCTCGGCGGCCTGCGCGCGCAGGGTCTGGACCTCCTCCCACAGCGCGCCGGCCTGATCGAGCTCGACGCGGGCCTGCTCGCGCTTCTTGGCGCCGTCCAGCCAGGCCTCGATCTCCGCCGCCATCTCCGCGGCGTTGACGTAGCGGTCGCGGATCGTGCGGGCGATCGCCTTCAGGCAGATCTGCGAGAGCTCCTCGGGGATGGGCGGTGGACCATCCTCTTCGCCCGTCATGGTGGCGTGGGGAGGGCCGCCGTGGGCCACGCGCCCGGGGGG
>CAZKWG010000787.1:0-3694 GCA_964556105.1 uncultured Enterobacterales bacterium
GACGCCGCCGCCCCCGCCGCCCCCGCCGCCCCCGCGGCGCCCCTGGCCGGGCTGTCCACGGACGAGCTCGCCGCCAGCTCGCGCGTCTTCGCCGCTGGCCTCAAGGCCACCCTGGTCGGGCCCGAGAGCAAGAAGCAGGCGTGGACCGACAAGGCGAAGTCCGCCCGCTACATCCACCTCACGGCCCTGACCGCGTCGCCCGATGGCGGCTTCGTCCTCGCCGATGGGCCGCTCACCCTGGCGGAGATCCGCGCCACGCCGCTCGGCGCCCAGCTCGTCGTGATCGGCGCCGCCGGGACCATGAGTCAGCAGCGCCTGCGCGCCCAGGCCCTCCTGGACGCGGGCGCCAAGGCTGTCCTCGTCAGCGCATGGCCGGTGCCCGATCAGGCGCGCGCCCGCTTCTTCGGCGCGTACTACGAGGCGATCGCCCGCGATCGGCCCCCGGCCCGCGCCGTGTCGGAGGCTCGGGAGGTCTTCCTGAGCGACACCATGGCCGGCGAGGGCATCGGCGAGCCGGCCATCTGGGGCTCCTTCCTCCTCATTGGAGCGCCCTGAGCGTTGTACGCTGGCGCGCTGCTCGCGCTCGGACTGGCCGCGGGCGCCGCTCCGAGGGCCGTGCTCGGACCGGACGGGCCTGTCTGGCTCGGGCCGCTTCCGCCGGGAGAGCCGGTGGTCGCCGTCGTGGACCCCTGGAGCGGCGCCCTCGCGCTGGAGGGCCTCGAGGGCGCCTCTTCAGAGGATGCGGTCGTCGTTGAAGACGAGGCCGGGCGGACCAGCGCGATCACCCTCGCCGACGGGACCTGGATCCTCGCCCGCTATGATCCCCTGGGTCGGGTCGCCTCCCTGGAGGGCCCCGGCCGCGCCCGCTGGCGCTTCACCTGGGGGGACGCGCTGACCGTCCTCGATCCGCTCGGTCGGAGCATGACGATCGTGCGCGAGCCGCTGCTGGGAGGGGGCGAGCTCGTGGCCGTCGAGGACGCGCTCGGGCGCGTCGCGCGGACCTGGTACGCGTCCGATGGCGTGCAGATCGACGCGCTCGAGGATCCCCGGGGCCTGCGCACCAGCGTGCGTCGGGACGGCGAGACCCTCCGCCTGGAGGACGCGACCGGCCGCGCCTGGACCCTCACCCGCGACAGCGCCGGCCGCGTCGTCGAGGCCTCCGTCCCCAGCGGCGGTCTGTGGCGCTGGGAGCGCGACGAGGCCGGCCGCGTCATCCGCGTCTCCGATCCCGCCGGCCGCCTGACCCGCTGGGACCGGGACGAGGCCGGGCGGGTCGTCGCCGTCGTGCGCGGGGGGCAGCCCTGGCGCCTCGAGCGGGACGAGGCGGGCCGCGTCAGCGCCATCGAAGATCCGGTGGGCGGGCGCGTCCAACTTCGACGCGACGCCCAGGGCCGCGTCATCACCATCCTGGACGCGGGCGGCGACGAGATTCGCCTCACGCGGGCGCGCGGCGCCTGGCCCACCAGCGTCCTCGAGCGCAACGGCGGGCGCTGGGCCCTGGACCTCGACCTGCTCGCCCGCCCCTCGGGCGTGGCCGACCCCACCGGGCGCCGCGTGAGCCTGGAGCGCGACAGCGCGGGCCACCTGAGCGCCGTGCGCGACAGCCGCGGCCGCCTGATCCGCTTGCGCTGGAGCGCGTCCGGGCTGCTCTCTCGCGTCGAGGACGCCCGCGGCCGCGCCGTCGCCTACCTGCACGACGCCCTCGGGCGGCTCTCCGGGCTGCGCTGGGACGAGGGCGATGAGCTCGCGCTGGCGCGCGACATGAGCGGGAACGTGGTGGCGGTCCAGCGCGGCGACGCGCGCGTGCAGATCGGCCGCGACGCCCTCGGCTACCCCATCTCGGTGGGCGCCGGCCCGGACGACGAGGTGCGCTGGACCCGCGACGGCGGCAGCCGCGTGGTCGGCCTCTCCGCCCCCAGCTTCAGCCTGCGCCTCGACCGCGAGGCCTCGGGGCTCGTGCGCGCCGCCTCCACCGAGGGCTGGTCGGTGCAGATCACCCGCGACGCCCTCGGCCGTCCGATCCGGTGGAGCGGTGATGACGGCGACATCGAGCTGGTCCGCGACCCTGCCGGCCGCGTTCGCGCCTCGAAGGGCCCCTATGAGGTGCAGCTCGAGCGCGACGCCCGCGGCCTCGTCTCGCGCGCCCGCATGGGTGAGCTGGAGTGGCGCTGGCTGCGCGACGCGACCGGTCGCCCCCTGCGCGTCAGCGGCCCCTTCGGCCTCAGCCTCGGCGTGGACTGGGACGAGGCCGGGCGGCCCGTGCTCCTGCGCGGACCGAACGGCGCGCTCGCCCGCTGGCTCTGGGACGGCGCCGCCGCCCTGGAGCGCTGGACGGACGCGGAGGGCGCCGATCTGAGCCCCGCCAGGGAGCCCTGCGACGGCGCCTGGATGCCCGACAGCGAGGACTCCTGGCGCTGGGAGAGCGCCGACGGCTGCGCGAGCCCGGTCAAGCCCTGGGGGCTCAACGGCGACCGGCTGGCGCTCAGCCGCGCCGAGGACGGCAGCGTGGCCCGCGTCGTCGGGCCCGAGGGAAGCGTCAGCCTGGAGCGCGACGCGCTCGGTCGCCTGCGCGCGGTCGTGCCCGACGACGGACGCGGCGTCTGGCGCTTCCGCTATGACGCGCGCGGGCGCCTCGCCCTGGTCGAGACCCCTTCGGGTGGCCGGGTCCCGCTCTCCTGGTCTCCCGAGGGCGACCTGTGGCCCCAGGCAGGCGGGAGCCCGTCCCTGCTGCTCGCCACCGGGGAGAACGCCGCGCGCGCCTGGCTCACCGGGCCCTCCGGGCTGGTCGGCGCGGCCGAGGCGAGCTGGACCGCCACCCTCCTCCCCGACGGCGTCGGCTCACCCGTCTGGGTGCAGCTCGCCGGTCAGCCCCCCGAGCTGGTCCGCACCTCGATGAACGGCCTCCCGGACAACGCCGCCGCGGGCATCGCCGGGGCGAGGGGAGCGCTTCAGGCCTGGGCCGGCGGCCCCCTCTTCTCGGCCGTGCAGCGCGAGAGCTGGTCCGGGCCGGGCACCATCGCCATCGATCCGCTGAGCGGAGAGCGGCTCGACGGGCTCGGCCGCTGGCCCTGGGGCGAGACCTCCGAGCCCACCCGCCTCGACCCCGCCGTCTGGGCCCAGGAGACGCCCTGGCACGCGCCGCTGGCCCTGCTCGAGGCCCTGGGCGCCCTGCCGCCCATCGACGACGCGGCGTGGACCAGGGTGGAGACGCCGTCGCCCGCCCTGAGCTGGCTCCCCGCCTCTCTGGACGCCGCCGAGCCCCCCCTCGGGCCCGATCCGGCCTCCCTCCCGCTCGAGGAGGACCCACTGACCAACGCCATCATCCTCGGCCTTCTCCGCGGAGAGTCGGGCATCGAGCCGGGCCTCCCGCTGAGGGTCGTCCTCGAGGACGCCTTCGACGCGCCGACCCTGCCGCCAGGGATCTCGACGCCTCGTCTCACAGAGTGATTTGCGCATCCTGGGCCTTGACGTTAATGCGCTGCCCGCTGGTGGGCGTAGCTCAGCTGGTTAGAGCGCCAGGTTGTGGCCCTGGAGGCCGTGGGTTCAAATCCCATCGCTCACCCCATCCCGATTCCCGATCTTCTGGGGGCGGTCATCCCGCCCCCTTCTCATTCTCTTGCCGGCCAGGGTGCTCCGTGTTCTGGTAGGGCCTGGTCCCCGCGAGAATGGCGGAACTGGCAGACGCGCCGGACTT
>CAZKWG010000788.1:0-3692 GCA_964556105.1 uncultured Enterobacterales bacterium
CCACGGGCTCAACTTCAAGGTCACCGCCACCGACGGCGGCTTCGTCCCCTCGACCGCGCAGGTCCCCGAGACCACCGTGCTGCTGCCCGTGGGCAGCACGCGCGTGATCGAGTTCGTTCCCGAAGAGCCCGGCGACTGGGCGGTCCACTGCCACATGACCCACCACGTCATGACCCAGATGGGGCACGGCCTGCCGAACCTGACGGGCGCGGACCTCTCGGCCGTCGACCGGCGGATGAGCCGGATCGTCCCGGCGTACATGACGATGGGCACGACCGGAGGCGGCGGCATGGGCGAGATGGAGATGCCGATCCCGGACAACAGCCTGCCGATGAAGGGCGGCATGGGCCCGTTCTCGTACATCGACATGGGCGGGATGTTCACCATCCTCAAGGTCCGGGACGATCCGGCGAGCGCGGACAAGGACGGCTGGTACGCGCATCCCAAGGGGACCGTGCCGGGACCAGCGGACGCCAGGGCGATGCTGGACGACGGGATCATGGTTCAGGGGTAAGGACCTCGTCCGGTGCGGCGGCGGCGGCAGCGACAGGCCCGGCGGGGGCGCGGCTACCCGCCGGCCATCCACTGCAGGTCCGGCGTGCGGTCGAGCGGGTCGGGCGGCAGCGGGTCGCGCTGGACGCCCTCGGCGCGGGCCACGCGGGCCTCCGCCAGCGCGAGGGCGCGGCCGCCGAGCTTGTCGTTGGCGCGCACCGCCAGGGCCGCGCGCGCCCCGGCGAGATCCCCCTGCTCCAACCGCAAGATCGCCCGCATCGCGTGAATGTAACCGAAGGCCTCGTGATCCCGCTCGGGGGTGGGATCGAGGGCGGCCAGGGTCGCCTCGGCCTCGGCGAGCCGACCCAGTCCGTAGAGGGCGCGGGCGCGCAGGTAGCCGTGGGGCACCGCCTCATAGGGGTGCTCCAGCTCGGCCAGGCTGTCGAGGTCCGCCAGGGCCGCGGCAGGATCGGGGCCGAGCTGCGCCCTCGCCCGCTGGATCGTCGCCATCCACACCAGCGGCTTCGCCCCGATGGCGCGCGCCCGCTCCAGGGCGACCGTGAAGACCCGCGCCGCCTCGGCGTCGTCGCGCTCCAGCAACGTGGTGCCCAGGTGAATCCGGGCGCGGACCTCGGCGCGCGCGTCGCCGGTGGCCTCGGCGAGCGCCAGCGTCCGGAGGATCTCCTGCCTGGCGGCGGCGTCGCCCAGGTAGTGGAGGACGATGCTGTGGAGCAGTCGCGCGTAGAACTCCCGCCGCGCGTCGCCCAGGGCGCAGAGCGCGTCGGCCGCCGTCGAGAGCTCGGCGCGGGCGGCGTGCAGGTCGTCGGCGTCGAGGAACGCGCGTCCGCGCTCAATCCGGAGGTAGGCGTCTCGTCGTGGATCTCCGGCCAGCGCGACCGCGTCCGCCATCGCCTTGAGGGTGTCGTTGCCGGGCGCCAGCCGTCCTGTCCGGCGATCCAGCTCCGCCAGGCCGGACAGGCAGTCGGCGGCCAGGGCCCCGTCGCCCGCGGCCCAGGCCAGGGCGAGGGCCTCGCGCAGGTCCGACTCGCTGTCGAGTCCAATGCGCTCGCGGGTCAGGCCCCGCGCGAACAGCGTCGCCCCCAGGAGCGCCGGGACCTCGGCGCGCGCGCGCGTCACCGCCTCGTCCAGCAGCGCGGTCATGCCGTCCATCGGGCCGCGCACCATGAAGACGGCGTGGGCCGCGAGGATGGCGCGCACGGCCAGCTCCGACGTCGGCGCGCGCCGCGCCACCGCGAAGAGGTCGGGCACCAGGGCGGAGAGCTGGTCGAGCGCCGCCCGCTCGCCGGGGCCGTGGAGGGCGCCCAGGTTGGCCTCCGCGACGCCGATCGCCCACCTGGCGTGACGGGCGAAGGTGTGGGCCCGGTGCTCTCCCGCGAGCTGCTCGTCGGCGAATTCCCGGACGACCTCCAGCATCACCACGCGCTCCCCTTCCGCGCCGTCCGGGATGCGGAGCAGCGAGGCGTCGAGGCCCGCGAGCACCGCCTGAAGCACCCCGCCGGGGGACAGCTCCAGGATGGCCTCGGCCGCGGTGAGATCGAAGTAGGCCGGGAAGGCGGAGAGCCCGGCCAGGGCGCGGGTCACGTCCGCGGGCAGCAGCTCCCACGAGCGCTCCAGCGCGACGCGGAAGGCGCGGTGCTGATCGGAGAGGTCCCTGCGGGTGCTCTGGAGCAGCGCGAGGGGCCGGTCCAGCCGCTCCAGCAGGGACTGGGGGTCGAGCAGCCGCACGTGGCTGGCGGTCAGCACGATGGCCAGCGGCAGGCGATCGATGCGATCGACGATGCGGTCGATGAGGTCGTCGCCCGGCGGCTCGGCGTCGCTGATCGCGCTGGCCGTCCGCACGAACAGCGCGCGGGCCGCCTCGCGGGAGAGCCCGCCCAGCTCGACCCGGCGCTCGGCGGCGAGGCCCACGGGCATGCGGGACGTGAGCACGAGGGCGGTGGAGGCGCCCCAGGCCAGCGCGACCTCGGCCAGCGCGTCGAGGCAGGGCTCGCCGTTGTCGAGCACGACCAGGTCGAAGCGACCGAGCCAGCCCGCCAGGGTCTGCGCGTCCTGCCGCGCGAGGCGTCCCTCGATGGGGGCGCTCGTGGCCGCGGCCACCACGCGCACGACGTCGGCCAGGGTGCGGGCCGGCGCGAGGTCGCACCAGACCACGGCGCCACCGGCGAGGGCGCGCGTCCGCGCGAGCACGCGCGCCAGGGTGGTCTTGCCCGCGCCCGGGGGGCCCAGGGCGATGACGAAGCCCCCCGGGTGCGCGCGCTGGTCGAGCTGCAGCAGCTCGGCGTCCCGGCCGATCAGGGCCGCCCGCGCGAGCCCGGGGAGTGGGGCCTGCCCCGGCCCGAGGTCAAGCACATAGCCCTCATTGCGGATGGCCCGCAGGGGGCCGGGCCCGCGGGCGGACTCGTGCCGGCCCGAGGGGTCGAGCTTCCGGCGCAGCCGGGCGAGCACGCTGAGCAGCGTCGAGGCGCTGCCTTCGTCCCCCCAGCAGACCTCGATGAGGCGCTCCGCGGAGACAGGCTGGCCCTTCGCCGCCGCCAGCGCCTCCAGGATCCGGCCCTCGGTCCCGGTCAGGCGGCGCTCGCCGCTCCCGTCCCGCACCAGGCGCAACGTCAGGTCCACGCGCGCGTCGCCAACGCCGAAGGTGGTCATTCGAGCTCCGCGAATTCGAGCACCGCGGCGCGCAGCAGGCGCGGCATCCACAGCGTCCCGCGCTCCGCGTCGAGCAGCGAGGCGTCCAGGAGCCAGGTGATGGCGCTGTGCGCGTCGGCCACGGCCCCGACGGTGTCCGCGAGGCCAAAGGAGGTCCGCCGCGCCGCCCACGCCGCGCAGGCGCGCACCTTCGGCGGCAGGCGACGCCAGGACGGGAGCACCGCGTCGCGCCAGCTCCGGTGGTGCACGGGGCGCCGGTCGGGCCCGACGAGCACGTCGAGGGGGCGCTGAAGCCGCTCGACCAGGCGCGCGCCGCTCATCAGCCGGGCGGCGCGACCGGCCAGCTCCAGCGCCAGCGGGTTGCCGTCGAGCTGGGCCGCCGCCTCGGGCCAGGCGGGATCCTCGCGCCCCGCCCGCAGCGCGAGGAGCTGCGCCGCGTCCGTCGGATCCAGGGGCGGGACCCGGACCCGACGCTCCACCTGCACGGCCAGCGGCGCGCGGGCGGTCACCAGCACCCGCGCCCCGTGATCCAC
>CAZKWG010000789.1:0-3686 GCA_964556105.1 uncultured Enterobacterales bacterium
GGAACATCCCCACCGCCGGCGAGTACGACTGGAAGGTCTACGAGACCTATGGCCGCCACGCTGTCCTGGACATGGACGGCGACGGGGCGCCGGACTTCGTAGACTCCGAGGACGAGTCCAGCGAGAGCAGCTCGGACACCTTCAACGACGGCCGCCAGCAGTACTGGAAGATCTACCTGGGGGAGTGACGCCGGCTCAGGCCACCCGCAGCGTCAGCTCCACCACCAGACCGCCCTCGCGCGCGTTGGACGCGCTCACCCGGCCGCCCATGCCGCGCACGAGGCCGTCCACCAGGGCGAGGCCGATGCCCGTGCCCTGGGTCTTGCGGGTCAGCTCGCGCTCGCCGCGGAAGAAGGGCTCGAAGACGCGGCGGAGCTGGCGAGCGGGGACGCCGGGGCCGTGGTCGCGCACGGCCAGGGTGACGCCGTCCGCGGTGGGGCGCGCCTCGAGGAGGATGCGGCGATCGCTGGCGTCTGAGGAGAATTTGATGGCGTTGTCCACCAGGTTCACCAGCACCTGCGTCAGCGCGTCGCGGTCGAAGCGCACGCTGGGCAGCGGTGCAAGCGCGAGGACCTCCAGGGTGAAGCCGTGCTCGGCGGCGTGGGGGCCGAGGGTGCGGGCGACCTCGCGCAGCACGGGGACGGGGTCGCCGACCTCGATGGCCAGGCTGCGGGCGCCGCGCTCCAGCTTCGCCAGCTCGAGCACGTTCTGGATGAGGCGGGTCAGCCGCTCGCTCTCCAGCGTGATGATCTCGTAGTAACTCCGCCGCTTCTCTTCTGAGCTCACCAGGTCGTCGCGCAGCATCTCGCCGTACATGCGGATGGCGGTGAGCGGGGTCTTCAGCTCGTGGCTGACGGCGGCGACGAAGTTGGAGCGGCGCTCGGCGAAGCGCACGGTGGCCAGGACCTGCGACCCCACCGCCACCAGCCCCAGCGCGCCGACCACGCCGAGCGCCAGCGAGAGCCAGAGGATCCACCCCACGCTGGAGCCCTGGTCGGGCACGGGCCGCATCCAGAGGGTGCTCTGCAGGCGCTCGAAGGGCTGGGCGAAGGTGTGGGGATAGCGGCGCGGGAAGTCAACGACGTCCTGTACGGGATCGTCCGGCCCCTGCAACACGGCCAGCTCCTCGAGCAGGCTGTTGGAGAGGGCGCGCGCGGCGAGCAGGTCGGCGGTCTGGGCGAGGTCCAGGATGAGGCCCTGACGGTAGCGGGCGCCACCCAACGTGACGTCACGGTAGAGGGCGAGGTGGGCGTCCCCGACCAGGGCGCCCTGCAGCGGCGCGATGTTCACGTCCAGCGCGTCCGGGTTGAGGTCCGCCCCCATGGCGCGGGCGCGCGCGGCCGGCGCGGGCTCGTCCTTTGGGATGGAGACATCCCTGCTGCCGGACGCGCCCTCGCGGGAGAGCGGGTTCGAGATCCACTCCTGCTGGAAGCTCTTCGCCTCCTCGACATCGACCTTCTTGTCCTGATACGCTCGCTTCTGACGCTTCTCGGTCCCCTTGTTCAAGGACTGCTGAACCGTGTACTGATTGGAGGCGACGGCCTGCTTCGCCCTGGGCTCGGCGCTGGGCTGGGCGGTGGAGACAGCCTCGCCCGTGCCCTGCACGACGCCCGCCACCTGCTCGGCCAGCGCGAGCAGCAGACGGAGCCGCGCCGGGTCCTCCGCGGCGTCGATCCCGCCCTCGTCGGGGAGCATGGGCGAGCTGACCCGGCCATCGGGGTCGATCTGGAAATAGCCGACGACGGCGCGCTCTGCGGGAGGATCGGCCAGCGGGGAGCGGACCCGCGCGCCCTTGCCGCTCAGCAGGCCCTCGGGCGTGTACGTGCGGCGATACTGGAGGAAGGAGCGCGCCTCCTCGGCGGCGACCAGGGCGGAGAGCTCGGCCTCCATCGCGTCGAAGGCGCGGTCGGCGAGCACCTGATGGGCCAGCTCGCGCTCGGCGCTGGCGGCGCGGATGGCGCCGAAGACGACCGCGCCCAGGCCCAGGCTGACGATGAAGACCAGCAGGCCCACCCCCAGCCCCAGGCGCCAGAGCGGGGCGCGCCCGCGGATCACAGATCCTCCTGCCGAAGCCGGTAGCCCGCGCCGCGAACCGTCTCGATGAGCGCCTCCGCGCCCACCTGGGCCAGCTTCTTGCGCAGCTTGACGATGGCCATGTCGATGGCGCGCGTCTCGACGGCGTCCACCCGCTGGTAGCCCCAGACCTGGCGCAGCAGCTCCTCACGGCTGACCGCGCGCGCGCCAGCCTGGGCGAGGAAGGCCAGGACCTCGACGTCGCGGCGGCTCAGATCCACGGCCTGCTCGCCCGCGCGCGCCCGCAGCGCGTCCCCGTCCACGGTCACCCTCCCCAGCTTGAGCAGCACCGGCGGCGCGGAATTGCTGCGACGCAGCAAAGACTCGACGCGCGCCAGGAGCTGAGCCAGCGAGAAGGGCTTGCTGACGTAGTCGTCGCAGCCGGCGCGGAAGCCGTCGAGCACGTCGCTCTCGGCGCCGCGGGCGGTGAGCATGAGGATGGGCTGACCGGGGCGGCGGGCGCGGACCTCCTGGCAGATGGTGAAGCCGTCCACGCCGGGCAGCATCACGTCCAGCAGGATGAGGGCGTAGCGGCCGGTCAGCGCCTCGCGCAGGCCATCGGTGCCGTTGTCCACGCCGGTGGGCTGGTAGCCGCGGAAGGCCAGCACATCACAGAGCCCGGCGCGAATGGCGCGCTCGTCTTCGACCACCAGGATGGGGAGCTTCGAGTCCATGCGCAGGTCCGGGGGACGCGGTCTGAAACGAGAGGTCTCTGGCCCGAGTCTCACGCGGAGGGCTCGGGGCGGCAAGTAAACGGTGTGTAACCAGCCGGCCCGCGCAGACTTACAGACACGTTTCAACGCGCGAACGCCGAATCCAGCACATTGAGGGGGTCCACCCGACTGGAGGTCCCCATGAAGAAGTCCTTCTCTGCCGCCGACGTCGCCCTCTCGGCCATCGCCATCCTCGTCCCGCCCACGCTGCTCGGCGGCGGCCATCTCGCCTGGTCGGCGCTCCGTCCCGCGCCGGTCGCCCAGACCACGGCCCAGGCGCCGGCCGCCCCGACCCTCGCCACCGTCGCCGCCGTCGCTCCCGCCCCCGTGGCCGCGCCCACCGCCCTGAGCTCGAACCTGACGGGCACCGCCGGCCCGGTCACCGTCTCGGCGCGCATGGACCGCCGCGCGGTGCACGCAGGCGGCGACGGGCTCGTGCACGTCGAGCTGACGCTCACGGGCGAGGACCGCCCCGGCGAGCGCGCCCCCACCGACCTGGTCGTCGTGCTGGACCGCTCCGGCTCGATGTCCGGCGAGCCGCTCCAGAACGCCAAGGCGGCCACGGCCTCGATCATCGGCGCCCTCCATCCCCAGGACCGCTTCGCGCTGGTCACCTATGACGACACGGCGCGGGTGGACATCGCCCTCGGGCTGGCCGATGACGCGAGCCGCAGCCTGTGGTTGCGCCAGGTGTCCAACATCAGCGACGGCGGCTCGACCAACATGTCGGGAGGTCTGGACAACGGGCTCGCCATGTTGCAGGAGGCGAACGGCGCGCGCGGCCAGCGCCTGATCCTCATCTCGGACGGCATGCCCAACGCGGGCGACCCGAGCCCGACCGGGCTGGCCAACCGGGCGCGCCTCGCGGCGGCGCGAAACATCCCACTGACCGCGGTCGGC
>CAZKWG010000790.1:0-3682 GCA_964556105.1 uncultured Enterobacterales bacterium
GTCTCCTCGCACCTCGACGCCTGGGAGCAGGCCCGCGCCGCCCTCCTCTCTCGCGACCCGGACGCCCTGCTCTGCGTCACGCCCCAGCGTCTCCCTCTCGACGCCGTCACGCCGCGGATGCAGCGCCACGTCCGCGCCTTCTACGACACGGCGCTGGCCTGCGAGCAGGACTCCACCGCCGCATGCGTCACCATCGACCACCCAACGTTGCCCCCGTATCAGGAGCCCGCCCGCGTTGTGTTGCAGCAGGCGATGATGAGCGTGCCCTTCGTGCCCTTCGCGAGCGAGCCGGCCTCCACCTCGACGCCGCCGCGCTGAGGCGACAGTCAATGCCAAAATCCGATATAGGGTACACTGTGAGCATCCGTGACAATGCACCTACACCTTCCCTGCGGAGTGAGGCATGCGCTTCCAAGCGGTGTTCCATCGAAGTGTCTTCATGGCGCTCACCCTGGTCGGAGTGGGCTGTGGGGATCCAATCGTGGACCTGTCCGCGGGGTTGCACCACTACTGCCTGCTGACGAAGGGTGGCGCGATCCGCTGCGCCATCTACGAGGCTGCCTATTACAAAGGCGAAGGAGCCGATCCGGAAGGGAGCGACTGGGTGCAGACCAGCGCGGGCTCCTATTTCTCTTGCGGCCTGAGAGCAGACGGCACGATCTCCTGTTGGGGATACGGTGAGTGGGGTCAAACCGAGACACCCGAGGGCCAGTACGTCACCATCGCGACGGCTCACGGGCATGGCTGCGCGCTCGACGCGCAAGGGAAGATGACCTGCTGGGGATCCAACGGAGTGGGCCAGCTCAATGTTCCCGATCAGACCTTTACGGGCGTGGCCGCGGGCGAGAACTTCACCTGTGGTCTGCTGAGAAGCGGCCTGGTGACCTGCTGGGGCGAAGACGACTATGGCCAGGTCTCGCCACCCGAGCAGACCTTTGTCGCGATCGAGGCTGGCTCCGTTCACGCCTGCGGGCTCGACGACGCGGGGCGCATCACCTGCTGGGGCTCCAACCACTCGGGGCAGACGACGGTCCCCGACCGCTCGGACTTCGTCGCGGTCTCCGGCGGCCGCAGCCACACCTGCGGGCTCACAGAGGACCAGGAGATCCTCTGCTGGGGTTCCGACGAGTACGGCCAGAGCTCGCCCCCGGAGGGAGAGCGCTTCGTCGATGTCGCGGCGGGCTACTCCTCGACCTGCGGCCTCACCGTGCGGGGAGAGGTAATGTGCTGGGGCTGCCGGCAGATCATGGACAACTCTGGCCAGTGTCAGCCGATTCAGTGACGGAGCGCGTTGGGCCTCCGATGCGCGCCCCGACCGCGCCCACCTTGCCGCCGCAGCGCGGAGGCGCTAGTCGAAGCCCATGCCCACGGACACCAAGGGCCACCGCCGGGACGCCCGGCGGGAGGCGACGCGCCGACGGCTCTACGAGGCCGCGCTGACCGTCTTCCGGCGGGACGGCGTCGGCGCGGCCCGCATCGAGGACATCGTCGTGGCGGCTGGCGTGGCGCGCGGCAGCTTCTACTTCCACTTCCCGACGAAGGAGGACGTGCTGGCCGAGCTGCTGGCCGGCTCGGTGGAGCGGGTGGCGGAGGCGGTGCGCGCGCTGCCCGAGGGCGCGCCCGTCGGCGTGATCCTGAGCGTGGTGGCGACGGCGATCGCCGCGCAGTGGCAGGACGACGCCCGCATCTTCCCCGACGTGGCGACCGTGGCGCTGCGCTTCTCGGGCGGGATGCCGCACGGGTCGGTGGATCCGCTGCGCCAGCTCGTGCGCGAGCGGCTGGCGGTCGCCTCCGCGCGGGGCGAGCTGACGCCGCTGGCGCCGCCCGAGGTGCTGGCCGACCTCTTCCTGGTCACCCAGTTCGCCGTGGCGCTGGCCTGGAGCGGGCAGCCGCAGGGCACGCTGAGCGCGGCGCTGGACGGGGCCTCGGTGCTCTTCCTACACGGGGCGGGGCCGCAGAAGCTGCCTTGATCCTCAAGAGATGGGCGACAGCAGCCACCTGCGGCCCTGGGCCAAACCTGGCCTACATCCTCGTCTGGCGAGAAACGCTCCCCATGACTCCTTGCGCCCGTCTCCCTCCGCGTTAGACCAGTCGTAGACCAGTTTACTTCCCGGAGCCTCCCATGCTCACGGTCGGCGCCTACGAAGCCAAGACCCATCTCAGCGATCTCCTCGACCGGATCGAGCAGGGCGAGCAGGTCCTCATCACGCGCCACGGCGTCCCCGTCGCCATTCTGCGGCAGCCGGACAGCCAGACAAAGCCAGATGTCGCTGGCGCCATCCAGGCGCTGAGAGGCTTCCGTGCAGGTCGCAGCGCGACCGGCATCGAGATCGCCTCCTGGGTGGCCGAAGGCCGCGACTGAGATGCAGCGCTTCGTCGCGGACAACTCGGTCATCATCGCCTGGGGTCTCGGTGAGGACTGCGCGTATGCCTCAGCCGTGCTCGATCAGGTCCCCCACTGCCAGGTCCTGGTCCCGTCCGTGTGGCCGCTCGAGCTGACGAACGCGCTCGTCGTCGCGGAGCGGAGACGCAGGATCAGCGCAGCCGAGCTGGTCCAGCTGCGCGATCTGTTGCTCTCCCTCGGAATTGTCATCGTCCAAGACGATCCTAGGCGCATTTTCTCGGATGTGCTGTCCCTGGCTCGCGAGGAGGGGCTGTCCTCTTACGACGCGTCCTACCTTGACCTCGCTATCCGTGAGAACGCCTCCCTCGCGACGCTGGATGACCGACTCGCCAGCGCAGCGCGCAGGCGCGGCGTCCAACGCTTCCTCGAGCCCTGACTCCCCTGACGCTCAGGAGATGGGCGCGAGGCCCTCGACCAGGAATCGCTCCAGCCGCGCGACCTCGGCGGTGATGGCCTCGCGCGCGTCCGGCTCCAGCGGGGCGTGGAGCTGCCAGAGGACCTTCGCCTCGCGCTGCTCCCAGCGGCCGACCACCCGCCCGCGCCACCAGATCGAGGGGCGGGCCTCGCCGCTGACGTTGGCGCCCTTGTGCGGTCCGGGGCCGGGCGAGACGCCGTCCGGCGGGTGCCAGTGCTGGACCGTGAACGGGAAGAGCACCTCGCGCAGGCCGGGCGCCAGCAGCCAGCCGCGATCCTGGTAGCCCTTGAGCAGCGCGTCCTCGTAGGGCAGCAGCCAGGCGCCGTGGGCCTCGCGCGGGGGAGGGGCGTGGTCGGCGAGCTCGGCGGAGAACCAGTAGCGGGTCCCCTCCACCTCGATCTTGTTGACCGTGCTCCCCAGCGAGGCCAGGGCGCGGCTGACCTCGCCCTTGGGAGCGGGCAGCCACCAGGACAGATCGGCCTCGGTCAGGGGCCCGAAGCTGCGGACGGCGCGGGCGAGGAGCTGGCGGCGGGCCTCGGCGGCGCCGTGCTCCCAGGGGCGGTGGCCGGGGACCCAGCGCTGGGTGAGCGCGTAGCGGGTGCGGTTGCTGCGGGCGGAATTTTCTCTCTCTGCCGCGCGCTACCCTCAATCATTTCTTCACTCAAAGCTTCTGTGAAATCGTTGACGGCAGGAGCAGCTCCAGTTGGAACTTTGCGAACAGATCGCGACACGCCAACCTCGGTACTTGTCGTCGGTTCCTTGATCATCGTGGGATTCATTTGGTTCCTGCCTGCTTTTCACATGAATCTACTCGGCGCATTATTGATTTTGGTGTTGGGTTTTCTCTTCTCTGTGGTCTCTTC
>CAZKWG010000791.1:0-3678 GCA_964556105.1 uncultured Enterobacterales bacterium
CGCGCTCGCCCACAACGTGGTCCGCGGCGCGGCCGGCGCGGCCATCGCCAACGCGGAGCTGCTCATCCACGCGGGGCGCGCGCGCGCATGAGCTGGGACGCCGAGAACGAAGAGAAGCTGGCGGCCTTCCTCGCGCGGGCGGGGCGCGCCGACGCGCCTCGCCTGGCCGTCTTCGACGCCGACAACACGCTGTGGAGCGGTGACGTCGGCGAGACCGCGCTGCTCCATCTGGCGCGGAACCTGGCGTTCAGCGAGCGCCTCCCCGAGATCCTGCCCGAGCGCCTCCCCGTGACGGCGAGCGCCGACGGGCGCCGTCCGGCGGGCTGGCTCTTCCCGGCGGCCCGCCTGAGAGAGGCGCTGGACGTCGCGCGCGCGGCCTGGGGCCGACGATGCCCTGAGCTCCCGCTGAGCGCGTTCCGGGAGGAGATGGTCGAGGAGGGCGGCGCGCTCGCCGACGAGGTCCGGCTGGTCAACGCCTGGCGCCTCTACCAGGGCGTGATCGTCGGCGCCCACGACGGCCTCGACGAGAGCGCCGGGAGGGTCGGCCTGGACGAGGCTCAGCACACGGACGTCACCGAGCTCTTTCCCGAGGATGTCCGACCCTTCTTCTCCGAGCAGGCGCGCGTGGGGACCTGCCGCGGCGCGCGCGACGACGCGGGCCGGGCGCGCATCCTGAGCTCCCGCTTCCTGGACGCCGGCCCGGATCAGGCGCGGCTGCGACGCGAGGGCAGGCTGGGCAGCTACACGCAGATCGCCGCCTGGACCGCGCTGGATCGGACGCCGGACGAGCTGTTCGCGCTCGGGCGCGCGCTGGTGGAGGGCTCCAAGGGTCAGGTTCGGCGCTGCGCCACGGTCTTTCCCGTCGACACCTTCTCCGAGCAGGGTCCCGCGCCCCTCGACTGGGATCAGCCCTTCCTCCACCCCGCTCAGGCCGTCGGCGCGGGAGTCGTCCTCGGGGAGGGCGTGATGTCCCGCGGCGTCGCCGTCCGCCCGCCCATCCGCGCCCTGCTCGACGCGCTTCAGGCGCACGGCGTCCGCCCTCTGGTGGTCAGCGCCAGCCAGCGCGATCTGGTGGAGGGCGTGGTGTGCGCCTGGTACGGCCTGCCGCGCGGCCAGACCTGGGGGATGCAGCACCGGCTCGAGGGAGGGCGCTACACGGGCGAGCTGCTGGAGCCCGTGCCCTATGGCCTCGGGAAGATCGCCGCGACCCAGCACCTGATGGGGGGAGGCCGCACGCCGCCGCTGCTCTGCGCGGGCGACGCCAACACCGATCTCGAGCTGGTGGCCTGGTCAGGCGATATGCGCATCTTCTTCGATCGCGGCGGACGCCCCTTCATGGACATGGCGCGCCGGCTCGTCGCCGAAGGGGCCGCCGCGCGCACGGTCACGCAGCGACCCTTCGAGCAGTAGGCGTCGATCCTCACCTCGCGCGAGGACGAGCCGCGGTCTGCGGGCCGCGACGCTCAGTCGCAGCCGGTGGTCGCGCCCTCGCCCGTGTCCTCGGTGCCCACAGGGTCGCCGACGATGGTGATGGCGTCGGTGACCCAGGTGGTGGTGCCGTCGGCCAGCACGATGATCGCGTCCACGGGGCCAGCAGAAGCGTCCGGCGAGGCGCTCATCGAGACGTAGATCTCGGTGCTGCTGGTCACGAACGCGCAGACCTCGATGTCACCGTAGATCGCCACGTCCAGGACGTCGAAGTAGTCGGTCGCCGGGTAGGTGGTCAGGCTGGAGAGCAGGGTCTGGCCCGGGGCGAGCTCGTTCGGCCAGAAGGTCCAGACGACCTCCTCTTCGCCCTCACCCTCGCCCTCGCCCTCGCCTTCGCCTTCGCCCTCGCCCTCGCCGCCGGTGTCGACGACGCCCGTGTCGCCCTCGCCCTCGCCCTCACCTTCGCCCTCACCCTCGCCCTCGCCCTCGCCCTCGCCGGGCTGGCCGCCGTTTCCGCCGCCGCCGTCCCCGCCGGGCTGATCGGTCGGCCCCTGATCGGGCTTGCTCTGGTCCCACTCGTCGTGGCCGCCGTGCTTGTAGATGTCCTTCTCGTAGATGATGCAGCCGCCGAGCGAGGCGCTCCCGAGCAGCGCGAGGATGGTGAGGCGCATGAGGTCTCCTTCAGGGTGTGTCCGTGCCCGTTCGATCATTATGGCACCTGTTTCGGACGCCCGCGCCGATTCAACGGCAACAGGGCGATGGCGAACAGAAGCGTGGCGGAGTCCGCCTCTCCTCGGCAGCCGCAGCCCTCGGCCTTCGCGTCCACCGGCGGCGGGTTGATGATCTCGTCGCAGCGACCGCCGCCGATGCCGGCCTGGACCCCGTAGTTGTCCAGCGCGGCGGCGCAGGTCTCGGCCGCGCAGGCCGGCAGGCTGGCCTCCTCCAGGCAGGCGATGGGGGTCCAGGTCCAGCCGTCCACGCTCGCTGCCAGGTCGAGGCCGTCGTAGAGGTGGTCGGCGCAGAGCAGCGCGCCCTCGCCCCGCTGCGCGCCGCAGACCATCGTGGGGAGATCGGCGCTCTGCTCCTCCCAGGTCAGGCCCTCGTCCTCGGACCAGAGGACCAGCCCCTGGTCGTGCCCGAAGAGCAGCCCGCCGTCGAAGACCAGGAGCGTGCCCTCGGCGGTCGTGTAGCTCTCGGTGGCGTACACGGCGCTGAAGCTCGCCCCCCCGTCCGTCGACCGGAGGAGCTGCGCCACGTCGGCGGCGGCGCGCGGCACGGCCCAGACCAGCAGCGTGTCGCCCTCGGCGCGGAGGACGCGCGGGTCCACATCCCCCTCCGGCCAGGCGTAGCGCTCCTCCCAGGTCTGGCCGTCCTCGCTGACGTAGAGCGCCGCGGCGAGGTCGGAGGAGCGGGTCGTCGTGGCCCAGAATCCGCCATCGACGGCGAGGATCGACTTGACGAACAGGTCCGGGCCATAGAGCGGAAGCGCCGCGCAGCCCTCCTCGGTGCAGCGGTAGATCCCTCCGCCGTCGGCCCCGGAGATCGCCGCGAGCAGGCCCTCACCATCGGCGACCAGCGTGTCGGCGTAGGCGTTCTCGGGCACGCCGCTCAGCGCGCTCACGCCGCAGTCGGTGTCCACCAGGGCCACGCCGCCCAGCAGCGCCGCCGCGGCGCGCCCCTCCCCCAGCGCCAGCACGTCATAGACCCGCGTGGCGCCGAGCGCGCTGTCACAGAGCCAGCGCCAGCTCGCGCCGCCGTCCTGCGTCCAGACCAGCCCCTGGTTCTCCACCACCCCCCAGATCTCGTCCGGGTCCAGCGGGGAGACCGAGACGGCGCGCAGCTCGAAGCCGTCCCCATGGGCATGGACCGCGGCGATGGCCAGGAGGAGAAGAGACAGGGAGGGCTCCGCGCCTTGGGACAGCAGACCCGTAACCCCCCGCGGGGAGCACCTAGTCCAAAAACTGACCGGGTCACTCCATTCAGACGCGTAGCGCGTTGCCCTCCACGGGAGCGATGTTAATGCTCCCGCCCCCCCCATCCCGCCCCGGACCCCGCCATGGCCGAGCTCGATCTTGTCGCGCTGCATGAGGCGACGCGCCGCCGATACCTGAACTACGCGCTCAGCGTCATCACGTCTCGCGCGCTGCCGGACGTCCGCGACGGCCTGAAGCCCGTCCAGCGCAGAATCTTGTACGCCATGTACCACAATTTGCGCCTGCTCCCCGACGGGCGCTACCGCAAGAGCGCGGC
>CAZKWG010000792.1:0-3673 GCA_964556105.1 uncultured Enterobacterales bacterium
TCCGCGCACCACCCCGTGGGCGATCATGTGCGCCAGGGCCAGCGTCTCCAGGCCCAGACCACACCAGACGACCATCAGCCCGAGCTGGGCGATCGAGGCCGAGATCAGGCTGGACTTGATGTCCGTCTGGGTGAGCCCCACCCCCCAGCCGAAGAGGGCCGTGCAGAGCCCCACGCCCACCGCCGCCAGCGCCGCCGGTCCGCCGTGCGCCAGGATCGGCGCCGCCCGCAGCAGCAGCAGCACGGCGGCGTGGACAGCCACCGCGCCGTAGAAGAGGGCGCTGGACGGCGTCGGGCCCTCCATCGCGCGGAAGAGCCAGGAAGAGAGCGGCACCTGACCCGACTTGGCCATCGCCGCCAGCAGCAGGCAGGCGCCGATCGCCGTGGCCTGTGAGACCGACAGGGCGCTCGAGCCCGCGCGGATCGCCGTCCAGCGCGTGTCGCCGATCCAGACCATGCACAGCACTAGGCCGAGCAGGAAGCCGGCGTCCCCGAGCCGGTTCGTGGCGAAGGCGCGCGTCCCCGCCGCCGCCGCCGCCGGGCGCTCCCGAAAGAAGCCGATGAGCAGCGCCGAGCAGAGGCCCACCCCCTCCCAGCCGGCGTAGGTCAGGAGCGCGTCGTTCGCCAGGCAGAGGACCGCGAGCGCGCCGCTGAACAGGCAGAGCAGGGCGTAGAAGCGGCGGAAGCCGCCGTCCCGGTGCAGGTAGCCTGCCGAGAAGCGCGCCACGAGCAGCGTGAACGTCGCGCCCAGGCCGAGCAGCGCCAGCCCCGGCCCGTCCAGCAGCAGGCCCAGGTCGATGCGGTCCTGCCCGAGGCGCAGCCAGGTGCCGATCGTGAGCTCCTCGGGCAAGGCCCCGGCGGCGCGGCCTCCCGCCAGACCGAGCGCGCCCAGCAGCCCGAGGCTCAGCCCCGCCGTGGCGATCCCGCGCGTCGTCCGCTCCCCCTCCGCCCCGCCGCGCAGGGCCAGGAGCGCCAGCGCCAGCGCCGCCAGCAGCGGCGCGCCGGTCAACAGCAAGAGCAGCGACGCGGCGCCGCTCAGGGTGGGCGGGGACAGCTCAGACACGGGCGCCCCCCAGCAGGGCCGGCGGGAGGTGCCCGTCCTTCCCCGTGTACCAGTCCGCCGAGCGCCCCGTCCGCGCGGGAGCCTCGGTCGGCTCCCAGCGAAGCCAGCCCTCGCCCGGGACCAGCCGGTACAGCGCCCCCTCCTCGGGCGTCATCGCCGCGAGCTGCACCCAGCCCCCCAGCACCAGCGCGCCCACCGTGGCGTCGCGCTCGGCGATGGCGCTGAGCACCTCTGGCCGCGCCTCCACCACCATCAACAGGCGCATCGCCTCGTGGATCTCCGTCATCTGCCGCGGCAGGCCCGTCCGCAGATCGCCCGCCGCGCCGTCCAGCACGCCCACCAGGCCGGACACGTTGTGCGCCGCCTTGGTGCCGGAGCCGTAGCCCGTGTCGTTGGATGTGGAGAAATAATACTCCAGGGCGATGCCGGCCCCGACGGGAACAACCGAGGACAGAATTCGGGCCAGCAGCTGGCCCTGAGGGTCGCGCGTCGGATCATAGGAGACGAGGAAGGCCCGTCGGTCCAGGAACAGGCCGCGCGTCATCGCCCGCCGGCCCACGATGGCCGCCGCCACCGTGGCATGCCCGAGCTCCGGCCGTGTCTGCCCGAGATCCCGTGTGCGGCCGAGGACATGGCGCAGCGCCTCGGCGGGCGTCGCGGCGCGCGGGGCCGAGGCGAGGCGACGACAGCGCTCGTGGGCGTGCTGCTGGCCCGCGCGCTGCAGCCCCTCGCGGAGCGCCTGGAGCAGGGGCGCGAAGCGCTCGGGCATGTCCTCGAGATCGTAGAAATCGACGGCCTCGGTGGCCGTGTTGTGCTCAGCGCCGAGGAACCAGGTCGTCTCGGGCACGCGCAGGCCGCGCGCGCTGAGCAGGCGCCGCACCGCCGGCCGGTTCGCCATCCCGGCGACGGCGCGCGCGTTCGGACCGCCGTGGCGTCCGCCGCAGGCCCCGCAGTCATAGGCCGCCCGGTAGGGGTTGTTCACGCTGGCGGACCCATGGCCCAGCAGCAGCACCAGCGGCGCGAGCCTCTCGGTGAGCCCGATGTTCGTCAGCAGCGCGGCCACGGCCTCGGCCTGCGCTTCGTCGGTCAGGCCCTGGCGGAGGGTCGGATCCGGCGCCCGCTCGAGGGCGATCTGGGTGCGCACGGGAGGCTCCAGCGCGCGCCGCAGCGCGTCGGAGGCGGCTCCCCAGCGCAGCGGCGCGAGGATCTTCGCCGGCAAGGCCAGGGCCAGCGCGGGGGCCAGCAGATCCACCAGCGCATGCCCCAGCAGCAACCGGCGCCGAGCCGCCTGCCCGAGCCGCCCCAGGGACGCCCGCCACCCCCGCCCGCGCGCCCGCCGCGCCAGCGCTCCCTCGGCGCCCGGCCGCGCCCGCTCGGCGAGCTCCGTCACCGGCGTCAGGTTCGCCGGGCAGAGCGCCACGGCGTGCGCGTCGTCCAGGCCCCGATAGCGCATCGCCAGGCCGAAGAAGCCGGCGACGCCGTAGGTCTCGAGCTCGGGGAGCACCTCCTCGAGGTGGCGGCGAAAGCCCTCCTCCCGGTCGTCGATGCAGCAGATCACCTGGGCCTGGGGGAGCGCGTCGCCGCCCGACGAGGGCAGGGGAGCCCGCCGGTTGGCGTCCAGCGCCGTGAGCAGCGCCTCCCGATAGGGGCGTTCATAGGCCTGAAGCCAGACGATCGCTCGCTCCTTCGCCGAGAGCGCGCCCATCGCCGCCATCAGCGCGCCGCGCTCGTGAGATGCTAAATCAGTTAGTTTTCTCAGACCCAGCGCGCGCGCGAGCAGAAACAGGGGCCAGGCGTCGCGGTACACGCTCGGGCCCGAGAGCTCCGGCGCCACCGGGCTCTGGCGCCAGGTCCAGATCATGTCGGCCAGCCCGCGCCAGGGCTCGCGGTCGCGCGGGTCGGCCCAGGGATCCTCGGCCAGGGTGCGCACGCGGTGGGCGAGGTGGTCGGGCAGCTCGCCGCTGTACAGGGCCAGCCGCACCAGCGCCTCGGCCGGGTGGCTGCGCAGCCAGGCCCGCCAGATCGGCAGCCGCCCGTCCACGCGCCAGGTCTCCATGCAGACGCGGCGCAGGTGCTGGGCGTCCAGGAAGAGGCGGATCGCCAGGGCCTCGCTGAGCCGCGCCGGCGCGCCGCGGCTCGCCCGGTGCTCGGGGTGCTCCTCGCGCCAGCGCACCATGCCCATCCAGCCGGGCAGCTCCAGCGCCAGACGGGTGAGGTAGCCCTCCCAACGATCCTCGGGGACGCCGAGGTGGTCCAGCTCGGCCTCGATGGCCTGGAGCGGGTCGTCGGGCAGGGCCTCGCAGGCCGGGCGCCAGGAGGGGGCCTCGGTGAGATCCAGCCCGAGGTCGGAGCGCGCCATGCGCCGCCAGGAGGCGTAGAGGCCGTCGGCCCGGTCGGGCGCATGCCAGGCGGCCACCCCCTCGTCCAGGTGGGCGGCGAGCACCCGCAGGAAGGGCGCCGCCACGGCGTCCAGCAGGTCCTGACCGGTCAAGGCCAACAGCAGCCCGCGCGCCGTCATCGTGTGGCCGACGGCGTCGAAGAGGCGGTCGACCTCGGCCCGCGCGTCCTCGGCCATGCGCTCGCTGAGCGCCTGCGCGGTCACGGCGTCCTC
>CAZKWG010000793.1:0-3673 GCA_964556105.1 uncultured Enterobacterales bacterium
CCACACCTTTCGGCGTACGCCCGACACCTCCGTGAGGTGTCCCGCGTCGTTGCTCCGTCTCTCCGAACTCTCGTTCGGCTCTCCGAAGCGCCCACCCTCTTATCGAAGCTCTCGAAGACCGTCAAGTCTTTCGTGAACTTTTTTCGAGGCCTGTCGTTCAGAGAAGCGCGCGCGTTCACTCCTTGCGGAGCTCAGCGGCAACCACTCGTCTATCCAGAACTCTGCAGGAGCGTCAAGCACGTTTTCGAGATGTTTTCATCTCGACGCGACTTCTTGAGATTTCACTGAGAGGCCGGGAGTTTGCCCCTGCTTTTTCGGCTTGGGGCTCGACAGTTATCGTCTTTCTGAGAGCGTTCTCGGCGTTTCCCATAGGGTCACTATGGTGTCCGCCGCAGCCCTTACGGATTATGGGGCTGGCCCGGGTCCGTCAAGGGTGGAGATGAAGAATTCCTTTGAGGAGGAGGATCTTGTAGCCCCACCCCAGGATCATCCCGACCAGGATGCCCACCGCGACACGAGCCTCGCGCGCCTCCACCCAGGCCATCACCCTCCGCCACGTTCCGCGCGCGAGGACGAGCTCTGTCGCTCCAAGGCCAGTTCCCAGGAGGGTGAGCAGAAAGAGGACCACGCCGAAGGGCTGGTTCTTCAGCGCCTCGATCACCCTGCCCTCGGCCATGAGGGCGAAGGTCGTCGTCATCCCGCACATGGGGCACGGGATGCCCGTCAGGCTGAGCATCATGCAGGCGC
Organism: uncultured Enterobacterales bacterium; assembly: GCA_964556105.1. GTDB lineage: Bacteria > Myxococcota_A > UBA796 > UBA796 > CAZKWG01 > CAZKWG01. Next base: position 748 of record CAZKWG010000793.1, read on the forward strand.
CGAGGCCCAGCTGGGTGTGCGTGCCCACACCGGCGGCGCTCGGGGTGAGCCAGCCCGAGAGCCCGAGCACCGTCGCGCCGGGGAAGAAGAGGAGGGCGCCGACCGATCGGTCGATCAGCGAGGCTGGAATCCGCTCCCACCAGTCGCGCAACGCCATGCTCGCCCGGGCGAGGGTCAACTGGCGTCCTCTCGGGGGAGCGCGGACTCGACGAAGGCGGAGATCGAGGCCACCTCTCGGTCGAGCTCATCGAGGCGCTGCACGAGCTGGGCGCGAAGCTGACGGTTCTCGCTGGCGAGGTTCATCGCCGTGAGGAGCGCGATGGTGTACTCGTCTGGCGTCCGGGTCCGCCCTGCGACCTCGGCCAGGCGCGCGTCGACGTCGGCCGCGACCTCACGGATGTCCTGGCCGTTCTCGTCGCTTCGGACCGTGTACTGGCGGCCACGGATGGTGATCTGGACGTTCATGCCGTCACGCTAGCGCTTGCGCACGACGACGTCAACCCTGCGCCGCTCCCAGATCCTCGGGGACCAGCGCGTCCACGAAGGCGGCGGGGTCGAAGTCGCGCAGGTCTTCGATCTTCTCGCCGAGGCCCACGAGCTTCACCGGGAGGCCCATCTCCTGTCGAACCGCGAGGACCACGCCGCCGCGAGCGGTGCCGTCGAGCTTGGTGAGGACGACGCCCGTGACGCCGACGACCTCCTTGAAGACCTTGGCCTGGGACAACGCGTTCTGCCCGATGGTGGCGTCCAGCACCAGCAGCACCTCGTGGGGAGCGGTGGGGACCGCCTTCCGCATGACGCGGACGACCTTGCTGAGCTCGTCCATCAGCGTCTTCTGCGCCTGCAGCCGACCGGCCGTGTCGCAGATGACCACGTCGGCGCCGCGCGCGAGGCCGGCCTTGACCCCGTCGAAGATCACAGCCGCCGGATCCGCTCCCTCCTGGTGGGCGATGACCGGCACCTGTGCGCGCTCGCCCCAGACCTTGAGCTGCTCGATGGCGCCCGCGCGGAAGGTGTCGCCCGCGGCGAGCACGACCTTCTTCCCCTCCCCTCGATAACGGGCGGCGAGCTTGCCGATGGTGGTGGTCTTGCCCGAGCCGTTGACCCCGACGACGAGGACGACGAGGGGAGCCTGCTCGACGGTCGCGATGGTGGCGGCGCCGCCGAGGATCCGCAGCAGCTCGGCGCGGAGGGCGTCTCGCAGCTGGGCCGAAGAGGGCGACGCGCCGAGCTGCTCTCGGAGCGTACCCGCGATCTCGTTCGCGGTCTTGACGCCCACGTCCGCGCTGATCAGCGCCTCCTCCACGGCCAGCGCCCAGCCATCCGCGCCCTTCCCCCCGGAGAAGGCGCGCGCGATCGTCCGGGCGAGCGCCTCTCGGCTTCGGCTGAGCCCGGAGAGGAAGCGGCCCGCGACGCTCGGAGCGCGCTGAGACGTGGGCGAGGAAGGCCCGATCTTCGGGGTCTGCGCGCCGCTGTCGACGATCCGCGCCCTTCGCGCTCGCAAGACCCCGTAGCCCACCGCGAGGAGGGCGAGCAGCGCGGCCAGGACCATCGCCGTCGTCTGGAGGTTGAGCGTCTGAAGAAGGCCCGTTTCCATTGAACAGGCACCTACCCTCGCGCACCCCGCTCGGCCAGCCCCAGCGCGCTAGCTCAGGCGCACGGTCACCAGCTTGGAGACGCCCGGGGCAGGCATGGTCACGCCGTAGAGGGTGTCCATGCACTCCATGGTCTTCTTGTTGTGCGTGATCACGATGAACTGGGAGATCGCCGCCATCTCGCGGAGCAGCCCGTTGAAGCGCGCGCCATTGCCCTCGTCGAGCGGCGCGTCCACCTCATCGAGCAGGCAGAAGGGGCTCGGCTTCTCGCGGAAGAGCGAGAACAGCAGGGCGATGGCCGTCATCGCCGTCTCGCCGCCGGAGAGCAGCGAGAGGTGGACGAGGCGCTTGCCGGGGGGCTGCACGTAGATGTCGACGCCCGTCTCGAGCAGATCCTCCTCGTTCGTCAGCACCAGCCGCGCCTGCCCGCCGCCGACGAGGCGCGGGTAGAGCTCCCGGAAGTGGGCGTCTACCCGGTCGAAGGTCTCGCGGAAGCGCTCGCGGCAGGTGCGGTTGAGGCGCGCGATGGTCTGCCGGATGGACTTGACGGACTCGTCGAGATCCGCGCGCTGCTTCTCCAGCGTCTGATGTTCGGCGGCGACCCCGACGTACTCGTCCACGGCGACCAGGTTGACGTCACCGAGCGACTTGAGCTTGTCGCGCGCCGCCTGCAAGCGCTCGACCCAGCCCTGGATGAGCTCGGCGTCGTCGAGGACCGCGAGGGTGATGCGCAGATCCTCCACGGGCTCGATGTTCTTCCAGCGGGCGCCGTCGTCATCGGGGATGCGCGGCCCGAGCGCGGCCTCGTCCACCTCGATGACGACGTGGCCATCGCGATCGAGCCGGTCGAGCATGGCGGCGACGGAGACCTGGTAGCGCTCCTCGAGCGTCTCGCGGATGCGGTTGATCTCTTCGCGGATCCCCGCGATCTGGCGCTCGAGGGCGGCGCGCCGGGTGATGGCGGCCTCCCGGCGCTCGCGAAGGTCCCGGATGCGCGCCTCGGCCTCGAGCAGCGCGGCGCGCTCGACCTTGACGTGATCGCGCTCCTCCTCGAGCTTCTTCTGGAGCTCGCCCTCTTCGGCGCCGAGCCGACCGATCAGCTCGCCGAGGCGCTCGTCGTCCTCGCGCAGCACCTCAAGCCTGGCCTTCGCGGTGGAGGACTCGGCCTGACAGGTCTGGATCTGACGCTCGGCGGCGCTGGCTGCGGCCTGGGCGCCCGCCTCGGCGCGACGCAGCCCGATGACGCGCTCGCGCAGCGTCGCCACCTCGGCGCGCAGCTGGGAGAGGCCCTCGCGGACGCGGGTGGCCGCGGCGTCCTCGGCGGGGAGCGC
>CAZKWG010000794.1:0-3666 GCA_964556105.1 uncultured Enterobacterales bacterium
GGGCTCTTTTTCGCCCGCTCCACCGTGGCCCGCTGCATCCGGATCGCCGCCTCGTCATCTGCCATGTTCGCGACGACGAAGCGCCCCAGGTCCTGGCCCGCCGCGTAGCACTTTGCGCGGATCTGGGTGGCCTGGCCGAGCCACGCGAGCCACAGGCGCGAGACCTCGTGGGACTCGCCCAGATCCTCGTCGACGACCAACCTGAGGGGGAACCACGGCATCAGCAGCTGCGTCCAGCTCGGATCCACGACCTCGAATTTCAGGCTCTCTGGTTCGTAGCGTGGGTTTCGACTGTTCCAGCCGAGGCTGGGCCTCGGGCTCTCTCGCTCCTCGAAGCCGATCCCTCGCACGAAGCCCGCGATGTAGCAGTCCTCCGCCAGGTTGGCCCAGCCTTTCAGCATGTCCCGAATATGTGCCTTCCTCCTCCAGTCATCGAGGGCCCGCCTCACCCAGAACATGAATTCCAAGACAAGGACCAGCACCATGAGAACAGGGACCCGGCCGGCGGACTTCTTCGCCAGTTCGATGCCGATCTGCTGCCAGTTCGGGACGACCTCCATCTGGACCTTCAACTTCGCCCCTCTGTCCGTCGGTGGGTTGGCGAAGTGCTTGCCGAGGAACGCGAAATAGTCGTCGCCGTAGGTGAAGCTGATCTCTCCCGTGACGGGAAACGTGATCGGCGAGAAGTCAGCGGGTTGCCCAGGCTTCTCTGGTATCCCAGGCTTGAATCCTCCCGGGCCCCAGAGCATCCCGACCGTAATCCCGCCTCCGAGCGATGCCTCGACCTTCACCTTCTTGGATACCGCTTCCAGCAGCTTCCACTTGAACTCCACAGCGAGGTTCACCTGCAGTCCGCTCCCGCTCGCCTCCGGGTTGAAGACCCACTTGATCTCGGGCCTGGCTCCTTCACCCTTCGACAGCACCCCCTTGAGCTCGCGCGACAGGGCAGCCGCGCCGTCTGGCTTGATCGAGAGCTCGTGCTTGCCCTCGACGCCTTCCTCGCTTCGCGTCGTCAGCGCCACCCCGAAGCCCAGCTCCACCGCAATCGACTTGATCTGTAGGAACTTCACGGGCATCGGCCCCTGGGCGAGGCTTCGGTTGATCCCCTCGACAGGCACCTTGTACTGAAAGAACGTCGCGCCCACGCCGAAGGCGAGCGCGGTCAGGTCGTCCAGCGAAACCACCCCTTCGGCCTCCAGATTCTTGCTGCCAGCGCCCTCCTTCACCCGGAGCCTAATCTCCGGGCTGTGCTTGCGTAGGTCCTCTACGAGCTCCTTCGAGGCCGTCGCCATCACCTCGTCGAGCTCCTGGTCGGAGAGCCCGTAGGAGGTCCATCGCGCCGCTTCCAGCGCGGCCCTGTAAGCAGTCTCCCCTAGATCCCGTGCGTCCCGTGCGGCGCTCAGCTCCTGTTGGAAGAGCACGACGAGCTTCGGCGAGCCAGTCCAGAGGACTCGGGAGACACCATCCCGATCCGGCTGAATGTGCAGACTGTTCCGAAGCGCCTCGGAGGCGGACCACGGATGGTTCAGCAGCCCGAGCCCGCCGAGCACGAGGCCGCAGCAGAGTTCGCTCCGACGCCAGAACTGGCGAAGCAGCAGTGTCCGCTCGGCGCCATTCAATCTCAAAGCGCTCGAGGGTTCCACGCTCTCGAGATCGAGGTAGTGCTGCCGAAAGCGGCCCAATGACTTCTCGTCCCCCTTGAACTCGCTCTCGAAGGCCGCCCAACCCATGGAAAGCGCCTCTTTCCTCGACAGGACCTTGGACAGCTCTGAAACACTCTCGTCGGGGAGCCCGAACTGCAGGATCCCCGCCAGCTCCTGCGCGTAGAAATAGCGCATGCTCTCGACGTTCTCTTTGCAGATCAAGGACGACCTGGACATCCAACTGAACATCAACCGCGCTCTGCCCATCGTGCGGTATCCGTCTCCGTCCACTACGCTCCGCACCAGCCGCACGGCGTTCTTCCTGGCCCCCGGCGACAGCCCCACGAGCGAGCGGGGACCGTTGCCCTCGGACGCCTTCCCCAGTACTTCGGCGATCAGCGCCGCGCGGCGTAGCCACCAGAGCTCATGGGTACCCTCCTCCGCGAACAGGTCGAACTCCTCGAGCTCGTCGGCGCCCGCCTTCAGGAAGACCTCCGCGGCGCTCGTCCACTCTCCCGCGTCGAGCAGGCCGACGATCAGGTTCGCCCGGCTCCCGGCCGCTTCCGCCTGGCGGGCAACGCTGATCTCGCGGATCAGGCCGTACAGGACCTTCATGTAGGCCGGCAGCGTGCCCTTCTCCAGGCCTTCGCGCAGGACAGCGCAGAGGCGCTGACGCATCGTCGGCGTGATTGACCAGAGCACGGCCTTCCGATCCGTGTCGTTGAGCCCAACGAGCGTGGCGAGCGCCTCATTCAGCCACACCTTGTTCCAGAAGTTGTCCGGACCGAGCTCTTCGGCCTTCTTGACCTCCTCCTTGAACAGGCTGACCATCGACGACGAGCCCACCCTCGGCACCCGCCGCCACCAGTCCAGACCTCCGTCGCTCAGGAGCGCCCGCCACTCGTCGGCGAAGCGGCTGGTCGGAGCATGCCTGTCCACTGCCTGGAGCAGGTTCTCCACGCCAGGGTCACCCCTGTGACGCGCCAGACGGAGGAACCAGAGCAGGTGATCGGCGGAGTACGAGCTCCCACCGAGCAGGCATGAGCGGAATATCTCGGCGTTCCCAGTCGTGACCGCGCTGGTCTTCGCGAAGGTGAGCAGACCGCGCTCGACCTCGAACAGGCCGTTCGCCACCATCTCGGCCTCGCTCCCGCGAGGGTGGTGCTTCTTCATGGCCTCGACGAAGGCGCGGGCGCTCTCATCCTCGGCCGGCGCCCAGCTCGAGCGGCGCCACCCGTGGAGCCCCAGCGCGATCCCGGCGACCTCGCGGAGGGTGGCTTGCTGCACCAGCGCCGCCCAGTCCGCTCTCTTCAGCGCGCGCACCGCGGTCGCTGCCGCGCCCCAGTCGCCCACCTCCAGCTTCCGCCAGATACCCGCAAACCGGGCCCGACCAGCGCCCTGCCAGGCGACAAGCGCCTTCGCCAGCCGTACCCCCAGGTTCAGGCCGAAGCCAGCCTCGATCATGGCGTCTACCAGCTTCCGCCTCTCCTCGTCCTTGTCCCCGAGGTACAGACAAAGCGCTTCGCCGAGGTGGGCCCCGCTCAGCAGGTTCGCCGTGCGCGCCGCGGCGGGCCAGTCGCCGCCCTCCATCTCGACGTAGAGGAGCTCGAGCATCTGGCGGGTAGGGAGTCCGAAGTACAGGATTCGCTTCCACCAGTTCTGCTCGATGTCTCCCGCTCCGAGCTCCAGGATCAACGCCGATGGCTCGAACTTGTCGCTAGTTCTCTTGAGCAGGTCGATCCGGCCACTCAGGTGCCCGAGCAGGGCGGTCACGGCCTCGATCCGCGGGGGGCTCGTCCGGAAGCGTTGCCGCTGGAGGTGGACCCTCGCGACCCCCTTGAACGCGAGCAGCTCCTCGAGTACCTCGCAGACACTATCGAAGGAGAGCGGCGCGATGCCGCTCTTTGGGGTGCTGATGCGGACGAGGCCGTCCAGCTCCTGGTCCAGCTTCGCGAGCAGCCCCGCCAGCGGACGGACGACGGCGTCACGATCCGTGCGGATCGCGAGGGCGACGAGCATCCCG
>CAZKWG010000795.1:0-3650 GCA_964556105.1 uncultured Enterobacterales bacterium
TGGATGGGCTCGATGTAGCGCCACTGTCGGCGTGCTTTGCGTTGGATCCTATGAAGCTCCTCCGGCGTCTGCTCCGGGCGATCCTGCATGGCCAGCCAGGCCAGCGCGACGTGAAAGGCCACGGAGAGGCCGAGCCCGCCCACGCGCAGCGCCCGGACCCAGAGGGGCGTGTGCTCGAGCGGGAGGTGAATCACGGGGTGGTGGCCGGGAGGGCGTCCGCGTCCGGCGCCTCGGGCGGGAGCTGCACGGGCTCGATGTTGATGGCGAACTTCGTGACCCCCTCCTGCTTTACCAGATCGATGAGGCCCACCACCTTGCCGTGGGGCGTGGCCTGATCGGCGGCGATGAGGCAGATGAGATCCGCCTTCTTCGCCTTCTCCTGGCGGATGTAGGCGCGCAGGGCGTCGGGCTCCGTGGCGGCGCCGTCCAGGTAGAGGTTGCCGCTGGCGTCGAGCATCAGCCCGAGCGAGGTGGTCTCGGTGTTCTCGCCGGTCGCCGCCTCGGGGAGGGTCACCTTGATAGACTGGCGGTCCAACATCGGCGCCGCGACCATGAAGATGATCAGCACGACCAGGATGATGTCGACGAAGGGCGTGATGTTGATGTCGGCGATGATGTCGTCCTGGTCACCGCCCAGCTTCGAGGCCATCTCAGACCCCCTCGACGGCGCGTACCGCCCCGCCCTCTTGCAGCTCCGGCGTCTTCAGCCGCGCCATGAGCAGGTGGCACAGGCTCTGCAGCCGCGTCATCGTCTCCTTGTTCTTCCGCTGGAAGGCGTTGTAGAGCACGACGGCGGGGATGGCGACCAGCAGCCCGAGGGCCGTCGCGACCAGGGCCTGGGAGATGCCGGCCATGACCGACGTGGCCGCCTCGGCCTGGTTCATCGAGAGCTGCTTGAAGGCCTTCATGATGCCGAGCACCGTGCCGAAGAGGCCGATGAACGGCGCGTTCGAGCCGGTCGTCCCGAGCACGATGAGCCCGCGCTCCAGCTTGAGTCGCTCCAGCGCCAGCGCGCCCGCCAGCGCCTCCTCGGCCGCAGGGGCCCCGCCGTCCTCGCCGGCCCTCAGCCCGACCCCCAGCACCCGCGCCTCCATCCCCTTGAGCTGGTCCAGCTCCGTGAGCGCGCCGCGCGTGGAGCCTCCCGCGAAGAGCGCGCGCAGCACCCGGTCGAGGGCCGAAGAGGGGCTGTGATTGACGGTGGCGAAGATCGCCCGCTCGACGGCGATGCCCAGGCAGAGCACCGAGAGGGCGACGAGGAGCCAGAGCACAGCCTCCTCTCCGACCATGGCGAACGAGATGAGCTTGTCTTGCAGCATCGGGGACTCTCGGACGGTGGGGTCTCGTTCGCGACGGCGGACAGAACGGACCCGGAGTCTAATCCCGCTGGAACAGATCGGCGACGGGGGATAGGCGGGGGCGCATCATGGAGCGGTCGTGACGGATCTATTGAACAGCGTCCTGCAGCTCGTCGGCCTCCAGGGCCAGCCCTGGGTCGGGCCTGTCCTGCTCATCGCGCTTCTGGCGCTGGCCTGGCCTTACCTTCACAAGACCATCGACACCGACGCCGGGCGGCGGAAGCTGCGCGGGATGTCGGATCTTCCGCTGCCGGAGCGCCGCAAGGTGCAGGCCGAGGCGCTGGAGATCGTCGGCGAAGACCCGGATGGGCTCATCGCGATCGTCGATGAGGCCATCCGCGCCGGTGAGAAGGAGTACGCGAAGAGCGTGCTGGAGAAGCTGCGTTCCACGGGGAAGAAGAAGGACCACGTCCGACGCCTCGAGCAGCTCCTCGAGGATCGCAGCCTGCAGCTCCCCGAGCAGACGGTCATCGCCGTCGAGCGCATGATCGAGTCCGGGATGCTCGAGGGCGCGCGGATGCGCCTCGCCCCCGCCCTCGAGCGCTGGCCGGATCACCCGGAGCTGCTGGCCTTGAAGGCCCAGCTCGACGCGCCGGCGCCCGCCTCGGCGGCGTCGGCGGGAGCCGCCGAGTGAACGACACGGACTGGCTCCGCAAGGCCTTCCGCACCCGGCGGCAGGGCGGCTGTCTGGTCTTGTTCGTCGCGGTCGGCGCCGCCCTCGCCGCGCTGGGCATTCACGCCGTCGCCCTGGCCAGCCTCGCTCCGCCGGGCTAGTCCTGGGCGCGCGGAGGTCGCCATGACGCTGAAAGAGCTCACGCCCCAGACGGTCGAGGTCGAGCCGGTCGCCGCACCCGCGGACTCGGGCCCCCCGCTGCCCGAGCTCCCTCCTCAGCCGCGCGTTCGGCTGATGGTCCGCGATCCCGAGACCACCTTCGTCTACTGGGAGGGCAAGGATCAGCCGCTCGGCTGGGAGGTTCACGCCGAGGACAAGTCCGGCCGGCCCTCGCGCACCCAGCCGAGCCTGGCCCGCGCCGCCTATGTCGAGGCCCCTGTCGCGGAGCTCGATCGCGTCGTCGTCCGCCCGGTGGCCTCCGCGGAGGCCTCCGCCGCGCCCGCGCGCTCGGCGGCCCTCCCCTGGACGCCGCCCGCTGCCCCTTCCGCCGCCGCGCCCCTGGCCGCCGCGCCCGCCGCCGCGGAGGAGCCCGCGCCCCGCTGGCGCGCCGTCGGTGATCCTGCCCCCGCGCCCGAGCCTGTCTCCGCCTCGCCCGCGCCCCGTCCGCGAGACGATGATCGCGGCGCCGAGCTGTTCCCGACGCCCAGCTCCCCTTACAGCGTCCCAGGCTGAGCCCCGCTCGCCAGGAGCCTCGGAAGGGCGCGATGCCGCTCCAGGGTCACCTCTCGCTGGTCCTCCACGCGCACCTGCCCTATGTGCGCCACCCGGATCACGCGGACTTCCTGGAGGAGGACTGGCTCTACGAGGCGATCGCCGAGTGCTACATCCCCTTGTTGAGGATGATGGATCGCCTGGCGGACGAGCGTGTGCCTTTTCGGCTGGCGATGACGCTCTCGCCGAGCCTGTGCGCGATGCTGGAGGATCCACTCCTGCTGGAGCGGGCCAGCGCCCGACTGGGCCGCCTGGTCGAGCTGGCCGAGCGCCTGGAGCTCGAGCTGCGCGCGACGCCGTTTGCCGAGGCCGCCGCCGCCCAGGCGCGCGAGCTGCGCGAGGTCTGGTTCCTCTACGAGGAGCGCTATCGGCGCCTGCTGCTGCCCGCGTTTCGTGCGCACCAGGAGGCGGGGAGCCTGGAGATCCTCGGCTGCGCCGCCACCCACGCCGTCCTGCCGCTGCTGGCCACCGACGCCGGGCGCCGGGCCCAGGTGCGCGTGGCCCAGCGCTCGCATGCGCGCCATTTTGGTCAGCCCGCCGCGGGTTTCTGGCTGCCGGAGTGCGCCTACCAGGCGCCCCTGGACACCCACCTGGAGGCCGTGCGCTGGTTCGTCGTCGAGACCCACGGCCTGACCCGCGCCCACCCGCCCGCGCGCTACGGCACCGCGCGTCCCGCCATCACCCCGCGCGGGGTCGCCGTGTTCGGCCGCGACCCCTCCTCTTCGGAGGTCGTCTGGAGCGCGCGGGCCGGCTATCCGGGCCACCCCGCCTACCGGGAGTTCTATCGGGACGCGGGCTTTGACCTCCCCTATGAGGAGGTGCGGCCCTACCTGCACGCGGACGGCGTGCGCCGCAGCCTGGGCCTCAAGCTCCACCGCGTGACCGGCGCCGTGCCCCTGTCGGAGAAGGCC
>CAZKWG010000796.1:0-3646 GCA_964556105.1 uncultured Enterobacterales bacterium
CACCGGGCGCTCCGACTACCCGAACCAGGTGAACAACGTCCTCGGCTTCCCCTTCGTCTTCCGCGGCGCGCTGGACTGCCGCGCCAGGGCGATCACCGAGGAGATGAAGGTCGCGGCCGTGCGCGCGCTGGCGGCGCTGGCCCGCGAGGACGTGCCCGACGTCGTGCTGCAGGCCTACGGCCTCCAACGTCTGGAGTTCGGGCCGGACTACCTCATCCCCAAGCCCTTCGACCCGCGCGTGCTCCTCTGGGTCGCGCCCGCCGTGGCGAAGGCCGCCGAGGACTCCGGCGTGGCGCGCGAGCCGATCACGGACCTCGACGCCTACCGCCAGCGCCTGGAGACCATCCTCGAGCGCTCCCGCGAGACCGTGCGCCCGCTCATCCACCGCGCCCAGCGCGCGCCCCGCCGCATCGTCTTCCCGGACGGCACCAACCTGAAGGTGCTCCGCGCCGCGCAGATCCTCGTGGACGAGGGCATCTGCCAGCCCGTGCTGATCGGCGAGGAGTGGAAGATCATCCAGCAGGCGAGCGCCGCCCGTGTGGACCTGAGCGGCATCGAGATCGTGGAGATCCACGACGACGAGCGCCTGGCCCGCTACGCCGACCAGCTCTGGAAGATGCGCCAGCGCAAGGGCATGACCCACCAGGCGGCGCGCCTCGCCCTGCGCTCGCGCACCACCTACGGGCTGATGATGGTGCGCCAGGGTGACGCCCACGGGCTGTGCGGCGGTCTCGCCACGCCCTACGCCGACACGATCCGCCCGGCCCTGCAGGTGCTCGGGCGCGCCGAGGGCGTCCGCGTGGCCAGCGGCGTCTACGCGATGCTCTTCAAGAAGCGCCGCCTCTTCTTCGGCGACTGCACGGTCAACACGCACCCGGACGCCGAGACCCTGGCCCACATCGCCGTGAACACCGCGCGCGTCGCCATGACCTTCGGCGACGAGCCGCGCGTCGCCATGCTCTCGTACTCGGACTTTGGGGACGCCCGCGACGACAAGGCCGTCACCATCGTCCGCGAGGCGACCGAGCGCGTGCGGGCGCTCTGGCCCACGCTGGCGGTAGACGGCGAGATGCAGGCGGACACCGCGGTCAACCCCGAGCAGGCGCAGTCGCTCTTCCCCTTCAGCGACATCGCCGGCCGCGCCAACGTGCTGATCTTCCCCGACCTCGCCAGCGGGAACATCGCCTACAAGCTGCTGCGCGAGCTCGGCGAGGCCACGGCCATCGGCCCCATCCTCTACGGCCTCTCCCGGCCCGTCAACGCCCTGGCCCTCGGCACCAACGTGCCGGACATCGTCAACATGGCGGCGATCACGGTCAATCAGGTGCTCGACCAGGAGGCGTCCGGCCTGTGACCGGGCCGGGGGACAGGTTATAAGGCCAGGATCGCCCATCCCCGGAGCACCCATGGCCGCGCGCAAGCTCAACCTCTCCCTCGTCGAGTCCCTGGTCCAACGTGTCCGCGACGCCCTCCAAGACGAGGACCCTGCCATCCGCTGGCTGACCCAGGGCGGGGCCATCGACGCCCTCGACCCGGAGACCGCCCTGCACGCCGTCGAGGCCGCCCTGGCCCTCGGCCGCGGCGACCTGCTCGCCCAGGTCAAGGACGGGGCGCGCAACAAGGACGTCCGCAAGGCCGCCGGCGCCGCCATCCATCGCCTGCGCGCCGCCGGCCAGAAGGTCGAGGAGGTCCGCAAGGCCACGAGCTTCACGCTGGCTCCCGAGGCGGCGCCGGACATGCCGCCGGTGGCCTTCCTCAGCCCGCCCGACCATGACGGGACCTTCAGCTTCCTCACCCTCGTCACCGGGGACGCCGAGACCGTCGTCTTCGCCGGCATCGGCGGCGGCGCCGGGGGCTTCCGCGACGTCGAGCACACCCACCTCGGCCGCGCCCGCCGTCGCGCCGTCCTCGAGGACGTCCGCCGCGACCCGAACCTCACCGAGCTGCCCTTCCACCTCGCGCTGCAGCTCCTCGAGCGGGCCTTCGAGATCGGCGGCCGCACCCCCCACGAGTGGGATCACCTCCTCGTCCACCTCGACGAGGGCACCAAGACCTCGGCGCGGGTCCTGGCCCCCTTCCCCGACCTGCTGGAGACGCCGCACCCGGACGTGCTCGCCCAGATCGTCCCCCTCGTGGACGGCCCCCACGCGATGCTCCTCGTCCCCGATGTCCAGCCCCTGATGCGGGCGGCCGTGGAGATCCTCGGCGCCTCGACCAGCCCCATCGAGGTCTCCGACGAGGATCGCGAGCGGCGCAAGCAGGACGCCATCGATCAGGCCGCCGACGAGATGGTCGCCGACTTCCGCCGCAAGACCTGGGCGCTCGCCCTGGACAACCTCGCCATCCTCGGCCAGGCGCGCGGCTGGGAGGATCTCGTCGAGCCCGCCCGCCACACCGCCCTCGCCCTCAGCCAGGGCGCCAGGGGCCGCGACATCCCCTATGTCCGCGAGCTGGCCGACCGCTTCGTGGCCATGCAGCTCTCGCAGTTCTCCCAGCTCACCGGCGACGTCGCCCAGCAGGGTGAGGCGGAGGCTGAACCTGAGCCGCTGCCCTGAGGGTGGCGCGCGCGATGCTAGCTCAGCTAGCCTCCGATAGAGCCCGCCTCACTCCTCGGCGATGAAGGCGGGCTCGACCAGCCAGCGCAGGCAGCTCAGGCAGAGGTGGACCTTGGCGCCGCGGTGAATCTCGTTGACGGTCTGGGGCGGGACCGAGCGGCGACAGGCGGTGCAGGTGTTCTCGCGCAGGACGGCGATGGGCACCTGGTTGCGCGTGCGCAGGTTGCGGTAGCGGTTCTGGTCGTCGCGGACCAGCCGCGCCCAGCGTGGGGCGCGCTCGACGGCGAGGCGCTCCAGCTCCTCGCGGTAGCCGGGGCTCTGGGCGTCGCGATCGGCGAGGGCCTCGCGATGCCGCGCCTCCGCCAGCGTGCGGGAGCGCGTCAGGGCGGCGCTGCGCGCCGCGAGGGTCTCGAGCTCCTCGAGGATCTCCAGGATGCGCGTCTCCAGCTCGTCCGCCTGGGCCGCCATCGTCTCAACCTGGCGCGTGGCCACGAGGAAGTCCGCCGCCTTGCCCGCGTCGATGAGGGTCTGGGTGCGGGCGCGACGCGTGCTGACGTCGGTGAGGCGTCGCTGAAGCGTCGCCTCCTCCTCGGTGAGCGCCTTGCGACGGGCCTCGATCTCGGCGTCCTCGGCGGCGATCTGCGCCAGGCGGGCAGCGGCGGTCTTGATGGCCTCATCGAGGGCGGCGAGGCGCTCCTCGACGGCGAGCGTGGCCCGGTCCGTCTCCCAGAGCGAGAGGACCGACTGAAGATCGTCGTGCAAGGAGCCTCCGATGCTGCGAACCCGCCCCAGGTAGGCCCACCAGGGCTCGAACCTGGGACCCTCCGGTTATGAGCCGGGTGCTCTGACCAACTGAGCTATAGGCCCCTGGGGCAAGGCGGATTTTAGCACGCGCGGCATCAGCCTTCAATGAAGGCCCGCAGGCGCTTGCTCCGCGAGGGGTGGCGCAGCTTGCGCAGCGCCTTGGCCTCGATCTGCCGGATGCGCTCGCGGGTGACCTCGAAGTCCTGGCCGACCTCTTCCAGCGTGTGGTCCGAGTTCTCGCCGATGCCGAAGCGCATGCGCAGCACGCGCTCCTCGCGCGGGGTCAG
>CAZKWG010000797.1:0-3645 GCA_964556105.1 uncultured Enterobacterales bacterium
CTCGCCCTCGCCCTCGCCCTCGCCGCTCGTCGGGTCGGCCAGGACCTCCTCGACCCAGCCGACGGTGTCGGCCTCGGCGTAGCGATCGGCGAAGCCGCTCATCCAGCCGTTCTCCAGCGGATCGGCGTCCGCCTCGGCCTGCATCAGCGCCCCGGTGATGGGGCTCGCGTAGAGCAGGTCCAGGTGGCTCAGGTTCGCCACATAGGTCTCCTCGACCCGGGCGCCGCGCGCGGTGAGCGCCGCCTCGTGGGTGGCGCTGCTGACGAAGACCAGGCCGTCCGAGGGTCCGGTCACCTCGCCGATGATCACCTTGCCCGACGCGAGGCCCTGCACCTCGGACTCGGAGATGCCGACCGGCACCATCCCCTCGCCCACGAGCTCGGCGGTAAACGCCGCCCAGGCGTCGGTGCCCATGGTGGCGATGTCTACCCACAGCTCGCCGAAGATCTCGGTGAGCGCGCTCTCGCTGCCGTTGGGCATGAGCGGGCTCTCGCCGGCCAGCAGGTAGAGCTCAACCTCGGGGTCGGCGCCCACCTCCTCCAGGCGGGCGATGAAGCCGCCGCCCGCCTCGATGGCCGCGTCGATGCCGGACGCGTAGGAGTAGACGCCGTACCCGCCCTCATAGGTGGTGTACCAGTCATATTGTACAGCGTACAATCCAAGCCAGGCGAGGCTGCCGGGCAGCGGATAATCGTCCTGGCGCGCCAGCATCTGGCGCTGCCCCGGGAAGAGGTCGCCGCCGTCGGGCAGGAAGTCCTGCGCGCTCAGGTCGGTGTAGACGGCGCTGTAGGCGGTCGTGTAGGGGAAGTAGTACTCCCAGCTCGCCGGAGAGAGCGCGGTCTCGGCCGTCAGGCTGGCCAGGTTCATGCTCGACCAGCGGTAGCCGGCGTCGATGCCGCCCAGCGGCGAGGCGATGAAGACCGCCCGCCGCACGTCGCCCTGGTAGGGCGTGCCGACCTCCTCGTACGCGCTGTCCCCCCAGTCCGTCCCCGCCTGGTGGGAGAGGTAGACGGCGACGGCCAGCCCGCCCTTGGAGTGCGAGACCAGGTCCACCTCGCTGGCGCCGGTGCGGGCCTTGATGCGGGCGATGGCGTTGGCTACCCACTCGGCCTGCTGGAACACGTCCCCGTGCGGGTGGGCGAAGGTCAGGGCGAAGACCGGGCGGGAGAGCTCGTCCATGTGCGTGGCCATGGTGATGAAGCCGCGGCTGCCGTTGTCCCCCGCGCCCGGCACGAAGAGGATCGGCGTGCCCTTTGCGCTCTCGGCGCGCATGCCGACGTGCAGCAGAGCCACACCGGAGTGGGGCTCGCCCGTGCCGAAGCACTCGGCCACCCAGGGCGCGTACTTGGAGCCCTCCACCCAGGCGGTCAGGCTGTTGAAGCCCTCCTGCTCGAAGAGCTCCCGATCGCCGTCCTCGAGGCGCTCGATCTCGCTCCAGAGCTTCGTCTCCCCGTCCACCGTGAACGTCTCCTCCCCGGTGAAGCTGGCCGCGGGCGCGCTCGGGTCGAAGGCGGACGTGGCCATGGCCGGCGCGAGCGCCAGCGTGAGCAGCGTGAACATGTGTCTCCCCCTACTGTTTGAGCCAGTCCGAGACGACGGCGTTGAACGCCTCCGCCCGATCGTGGTGCACCATGTGGCCGGCGCCGGAGATCATCTCGAGCGCGGCGCCCGGGATGGCGGACGCGGCCTCGCGCGCGAAGCGCTCCGTGCTGCCGCCGTGAAAGACGGGGTTCGGGATCAGGCGGTCGTCCTGCCCGAACACGATGAGGGTGGGCGCCCGAATCTCGCCCAGCCGCTCCAGGACCGGGTGATCCAGCATGCCCACGACCGAGCGCGAGACGGCGACGCTGGTGCCGGCGAAGGCGGGCGTCCCGGCCATGCGCACGCGCTCGGAGACCAGGCGCTCCACGCCCTCGTCCCAGACGGCGAAATTCATGCGGAAATTGGCGTAGACCGCGTCCTCGTCTGCCTCAAGGGCCCTGCGCTCGTGCCAGTAGGCGCGCATCCAGTCCCGCTCGCCCACGCTGAAGCGCTCGAAGCCCGCGGGCGCGCTGAGCACGAGGCGGCTGACCCGCTCGGGCGCGTCCAAGGCCAGGGTCAAGGCGATCTGCCCGCCCATCGAGTGGCCCAGGATCGTCGCCTGCTCGAGCCCGAGGTGATCCATCAGCCCGCGCACCACGCCCGCGTACCAGGGCGGATCGCAGGGCGCGTCCGGGCGATCCGAGGCGCCGTAGCCCGGCAGATCCAGCGCGATGACGCGGTACCCGAGGGCGGCGAAGGCGGGGATCTGCTTCTCCCAGAAGCCCGTGTACGAGGAGAGCCCGTGCACGAAGACCAGGGGCCGCCCCGACCCGCCGCTATCGACATAAGCGACCGTTACACCGTCGATCTCTGCGTACTGATAGGGCAGCGGCGCCCAGAGCTCGACGGGCTGCATGGCCGGCTCCAGCCCGTAGCGCGCGCCGCACCCCGCGAGGCCCGCCACCAGGAGTAACATGCTCGTAACGTTCGTTATGCTCATGTTCATCTCAGAAGGCCAGCGCTTCGAGGTGGAGCTGCGCCGTCCAAGGCGTCGCCGGCAGGGGGGTGCCCAGCACCGTCGCGACGCCCAGGTCCAGGTTGCCGAACAGCCAGGGCTTCGTGCGCAGCCGCAGGTTCAGCTCGGTGCCCAGACCGTCGCTGGCCGCCGTCCGCGCGTGGCCGAAGCCCACCTGGGCCGTGACCCGGTTGGGGACGAGATCGTAGCCCAGCCCGCCGCTCAGCCCGAGCAGCCCGCTGCCCTGGTTCGACGCGTCGTAGACCACCGCCACCTGCCGGTTGATCGCGCCCGGGTCCTGGAAGAGCAGCAGCGTGCCGTGGGTGGCGTAGACGGCGCCGACGATCCCGTAGGAGTTTCCCGTGATCACACCGGTGTAACGCCCTGGTTCTTCGTCGTCCCCGCTGCTGAGCAGGGCCTCCAGCCGGGCCACGCTGCCCATGCCGGGCGCGTAGCGGTAGCGCAGCTCGGCGTCCACCAGCCCGCCGATGACCGAGACGTCCTCCAGCTCCTCCACGTAGAGCCGCCCCAGGTTCGCCACGGCGAGGCCCGTCACGCCGAGGCGCCCGCGGGAGAGATCGTGGTTGGAGCCGATGTCCGCCCCCACCCAGGCCAGATCCGCCTCGACCGGCGCGAAGGAGCCGTCCGCGGCCTGGAAGCCGAGCACCGCCGCCCCTTGAAGCTCGGCCAGCAGGCTGGTGGGCCCCGTGCCCAGGAGCCCGCCCGCGTCGCCGCCGGAGCGGTCCATCAGCAGCCAGCCGTGCAGGCCCACCCAGGTCCCGGGCAGCGGGTGCAGGGCGGCGTCCGCCATGAAGAGGGTGACGTCGTCGGGGTTGCCCAGGCCCTGCTCGTAGAGGGTGTAGGCGCCCAGCCGGAAGCGCGCCATCTCCCACATCTTGCTGGCGTAACGTCCGTATACGCTGACACCAGCCGCCTCGGAGCCCCAGAACATGAGCTTGCCGCCCGCGCGGAAGAGGTCATCCGGCCGCGCCGCCGTGGGGTCCTGCGCGCCGTCCGTGACGAGCTGCAGGCCCGTGACCACGGCCAGCTTGAGCCCGCCCCGCTTGTGGCGCCAGGCGGTGTACAGGCGCCGCGTCTGCAGGTTCACC
>CAZKWG010000798.1:0-3638 GCA_964556105.1 uncultured Enterobacterales bacterium
GATGGGGTGGTGGTCCATCGGGCCCAGGTTGCCGAGGCGGATGCGGACGCGCTCGCCGGTCCCGACGAGCAGCGGCTCGGTCGCCGGGAACGCCTTGCCGTTGAAGGTCAGCAGGTTGAAGTCCGACATCTCGTTGGGGTCGGGCCGGCTCGCGCCGACGGGCAGGCGCCACGCGTGGGTCATGAGCACGAAGTCGTGGTCCACCGTCGAGAGCGGACGCTTCGGGTGGACGACGAACATGCCGACCAGGCCGAGCGCGATCTGCGTCATCTCGTCGTAGTGCGAGTGGTACATGTAGGTGCCGGCGTCGCGGAGCGTGAACTCGTAGACCCAGGTTTCGCCCCGCGGGATCGGCCTCTGGTTGAGGCCGGACACGCCGTCCATCCCGTTCGGGAGCACGAGGCCGTGCCAGTGCACCGTCGTGGGCTCGGGAAGGCGGTTGGTGACGTAGATGCGCAGCCGGTCACCCTCGACCGCCTCGATGGTGGGGCCGGGCGTGCCGCCGTTGTAGCCCCAGACCTTCGCGCGCAGGCCGGGCGCGAAGCTGTGCTCGACCTCCTCGGCGATCAGGTGGCCGACCTTGACGCCGCCCACCGTCCGCAGCGGAAGCGTCCCGCCGTTCGGCGTGACGACGGCGCGCTGGCCGCCCGGCGCGATCACGGGGCGAGGGGTGGCGGCGCTGGCGGTCGAAGAGGTCGCCAGGGCGGCGGCGGAGAGGCCGGCCAGAGACAGGAATTCGCGGCGGTCCATCAGTGGCCTCCAGGATCGTTGGGGTTGGAGCTCGGGGAAGCGGCGGCGCGCGGGGCGTCTACGCGGGCGCCGGCGAGGAGCGCGTCCATCGCGGCCCGCGCGGTGAGGGCCTCGCGACGCGCGTCCGCGGCCAGCGCCTCCACCTCGGCCCGCCCGCGCCAGGCGTCGAGCAGCGCGTCGAGGCCGAGCTGCATGGCGTTGTAGTGCAGCAGCGTCTCGGCCAGCACGCGCTCGCGGGCGGGCAGCAGCACGTCCTGGACGTGGCGGGCGCGGCGGACCGCGGACGCCAGGCGGAGCTCCGTCTCCCGCGCCGACGAGCGGACCTCGCGCTCGGCCTGCACGCGCTGAGCGCGGAGGCGCTCGACCTCGGCGCGCGACCCGACGCGCTCGCCTCGACCGGACGAGGGCAGCGACAGCTCGACGCCCAGCGCCGACTCCCAGGCCCGCTCGCGCCGCTCCGCCTCGGCGAAGATCTCCACCTCCGGCGCCAGGCCCTGCACGCGCGCGGCCGTCTGGCGTCGCTCGGCGGCGGCGATCTCCAGGTCCAGGGACCGGAGCGCGAGGCTGCGGGCGATGACGGCGCGCTCGATGTCCTCGGGCAGCGACCACGCCTCGAGCGGAGGGGCTGGCGCGAGCGGGCCAGGATCCCGGCCGAGCATGCGGCTGAACCTCTCGCGGGTCTCGATGATCTGAAGCTCGAGCTCCGCGGCGCGCAACCGGGCCTCTTCGTAGGCCATCTCCTCGATCGCGAGGTCGCGGCCAGGGCCGTTGCCGGCGGCGGTGATCGCCCGCTGCGCGTCCCGGCTCGCGGCCAGCGCGTCCACGGTCCGCAGCGACGCGCCCCACGCGGCCAGCGCGGCCTGGTGGTCGTAGTACGCGGCCTTCGCCTCGTAACGCAGGCGGATCTCCGCCTCCTCCAGCCGGAGCCGGGCGGCGTCGACCTCGGGTCGGGCGGCCGACGCCGCGAGCCGACCCTCCAGGATGTCGGTGAGATCAAGCCTCGCGGCGAGGTTCGCGGGGGCGCGGTCCACCTGGCCCCCCTCGACCGTCAGCAGCGCGACCTCGACGCTCGGGCTGGGCAGGGCCCGGACCTCGAGCAGGGCCCCCCGCGCCGCCGTGACCTCCGCGCGGAGCGCCGCGAGCTCGGGAGGGTTCGCGAGCGCCAGCGCGACCGCCGCGTCGACGGTCAAGAGGCCGGTCAGGAGATCGCCGCTCGTGGCCGGAGGAGCGAGCGCCTCCCAGCCCGTGAGGGGCTCGCCCGGGAGGGGGGGATCCTCGTCGAGCACGCGGGCCACGGGGCCGGCGCCGAGGGAGAACGGGATCAGCAGGGCGAACAGCGCCGCAGGCAGGAAACGTCGCATCGGGCCTCCATCGACCCTGCTGACGCGCGCCCTCCGTCGGCATTACACACGACGCGTGGTGTAATGCCCGGCACCTCCGCGCGTCGGCCCTCGCGACCCAAGGAGGTTACCATGACCCTGTTCCGCACCCTGACCCTCGCGCTCCTCGCGCTCCTCGCCCCCGCGCTTCCCCTCGACGCGCATGCCGAGTCCCCTCCGCCCGCGTCGGCCGAGGCCCCGCGCCTCATCGAGATCACCGTCGAAGGCGGCTACCGCCCGAGCCGCGTCGTCGTTCAGGAGGGAGAGCGCGTGCAGCTCCGCTTCGTCCGCAAGGAGTACACCGGCTGCACGCTGGAGGTGGTGTTCCCCACGCTCGGCATCCGGCGGACGCTACCCCCGAACGAGGCGGTGGTTATCGATCTGGGTGTGCCCGCGGCGGGTGAGATCCCGTTCCACTGCGGCATGAACATGATCCACGGCGCCCTCGTGGTGCAGGCCCGGGAGTGACGATGCACGACGCCGCCCACCAGGACGTGAGCCCCCAGGTCGCGCGCGTGCTGGTGGAGAACCACCGCGCCTTCCTGGCTTTCCTCGAGCGGCGCGTCGGCAGCCGCGAGGTCGCCGAGGACATCCTGCAGGACGCCTTCGCCCGTGGGCTCGACCGCGCGGGCACGCTCCGCGACGACGAGTCGGCCCTCGCCTGGTTCTACCGCGCGCTTCGCAACGCCGTCATCGACCACTACCGCCGCAACGACGCCCGGCGGCGCGGACTGGAGCGCTTCGCCGCCGAGCTCGAGCCGGCCATGGCCGACGCGGAGACGCGGGACACGGTCTGCAAGTGCGTCCTGTCCCTCGCCGACACGCTCAAGCCCGAGTACGCCGCGGCGATCCGGCGCATCGACGTCGAGGGCGCCGCGGTGAAGGACTTCGCCGCCGAGAACGGATTGAGCGCGAGCAACGCCGGTGTCCGCGTCTTCCGGGCGCGGGAGGCGCTCCGCAAGCAGGTGGCCCGCTCTTGCGGCACCTGCGCGGAGCACGGCTGCCTGGACTGCTCCTGCGGCGCTGGCGCTCAGCCCACGATCTCGGCGCCGTAGCCGGCCTCCTCCACCGCGCTGCGCAGGGCCTCGGTCTCCACGTCCGCCTCGTGTCTCACGAGGACCCGGCCCTCGCGCAGGCGGACGTCGACCTCGCGCACGCCGTCGATGGCGGTGAGCGCCTGGTTGATGTGGCGGACGCAGGAAGCGCAGCTCATTCCGTTGACGTTCAGCTGGGTCTGGTTCATGTCGGCTCCTTTGGGGGCTCCGTGCCCCTCGACCCTGCTGACGCGAGCGACGCCCGGTCATTACAGTCCCGCGCCGCCGCCCGGCCTGTAATGCTCGCGGGGAGTGTGCGTCCTTCGGGTGTGCAATCCAAGGAGCACCCCATGACCAACTCTGAACCTGTCCGAAACGAGCTGCCCATCGGCGGCATGACCTGCGCGAGCTGCGTGCGCCGCGTCGAGAAGGGGCTCCTGGCCGTGCCCGGCGTGGCCTCGGCCACCGTGAACCT
>CAZKWG010000799.1:0-3635 GCA_964556105.1 uncultured Enterobacterales bacterium
GCCTCCGACAGGACGAGGTGGGGGCGCAGGCGCACGGAGCGCGAGCCCGTGTAGGTCGCGAAGACGCCCCGGCCGAGGGCGCGCTTCAAGAACTCGTCGCGCGCCGCGGTGGTCGGCAGGTCGAAGGCCAGCATCAGGCCGCGCCCGCGGGGCTCGGTGATCAGCGCCGGGAAGGTGTCGGAGAGCTCCTCGAGGCGGGAGAGGAAGAGCGCGCCCGTGCGGCGGACGTTCTCCAGCAGGCCGTCGCGGGCGATGGTCCTGAGCGTTGTGAGCGCGATGGCGGCGCGGGCGCGGTCGCCGTTGCGGGTCTGGTACATGCGGCCGAACTGCGTGATGTTGTAGTCATCCGTGCAGAAGAAGCCGCCCATCTGCATCTTCTTGCCGAAGCAGACCATGTCCGCGGGGTGGGGCAGGTCGAACTGCTCGTGCGTCCAGAAGGTGCCGGAGATGCCCACCCCGGTCTGGACCTCGTCCAGGATGAAGGCGGCGCCCGCCTCTCGGCAGAGGCGCTGCACGGCGCGGAACCAGGCCGGGCTGGCGTGGCGGTCGCCGCCCTCGGACTGCATGGGCTCGACCAGCAGGCTGGCGATGCGGCCCTGGTGGCGGTCGAAGATGCGCTCCAATTCGGCGAGCGACTCGCGCTCGCGCCGCTCGTTCTCCTCGGCGTAGCGCGCCAGGGGGAAGCGGTTGGCGGGGAAGGGGCCGATGGGCCAGTCGAAGGCCGGGATGTCCGCCTTGTGGATGGTCTTGGAGTGCGTCATCGTCAGGCTGCCCAGCCCGCGCCCGTGGAAGGCGCCGGTGAGCGAGATCGACACGGCGTCCGAGCCCTGGTTCAGCAGGATGCGCTCCTGCTCGGCGGCGGACAGCTCGAGCGGGTTCTTCGGCTGCCCCGCGGCCACGCGGCGGCGCTCCCCGAAGATGATGAAGGCCGCCTTCAGCGCGGACTCGATGCCCTCGTTGCCCGCGTCCACGCAGTAGATCTTCGACGCCCCGGGAGGAGCGAAGGGCGCGACGCCCTCCAGAAAATCGAACCACTGCGTCCCGGGGGAGAAGGGGCTCGAGGTGGGGTTGATGCAGGCCCGCTGGAAGCTGGGGCTGGCCGCCAGGGCCACCAGGTCCGGGTGGTTGTAGCCCAGCGCGCCCAGCGCGAAGTGACTGAACATGTCCAGGTAGGCGTTGCCGTCCACGTCCACCAGGGTCACGCCCTGGCTCTTCTCGTCGTCGACGACCAGGAGCCGGTAGATCGCCTGCATGTCCATCCGCCCCGTGGCGAGCATCGCCCGGGCGCGAGGGCCGGGGATCTCGGTGCGGACGCCGCGGGGGGCGGATTGGACGGCAGGCGGGCCAGAGGGGGAGGTTTCGGTCTTGGACATGCGTTCTCCTTATCGACGGCGCGGAGCCCTGGCCACAGAGGAGCCTCGCTTACCCGATCGGACGGCGACGCGCGGAGATCGTAGGGGGAGCCCTGGACAATCCGAGGGAGATGTGGTCTAGTGCTCTTCATCCGGGCAGCCCTCTCTTCCTCCTCCCATGCGCCATCGCGCAAGTGCCAGGAGATCCGCCGCTGATGACAAAGTCCTTACGGGCCGTCTTGGCCCTGTTGCTGGCTTGCGCCTACCTCGTGATCTCCTCGTTCGGGTCTACGGCGCAGGCCGATGATCTGGAAGAGCTGCAGAAGCGTGGCACCCTGATGTGGGGCGCCGATCAGGAGGGCGGTGGACCCTATGTCTACCCCCGCGAGGAGAACCCCGACGAGGTCACCGGCTTCGAGTGGGATCTCGCGGCGAAGCTGGCGGAGTACCTCAAGGTCAAGCCAGAGTTCACGCAAGGCGCCTGGGACGCCCTGCCGGAGATGCTGCGCGCCCGGAAGATGGACATCATCTTGAACGGGTACGAGTGGACGGAGAACGGCGTGGCCTCGATGGAGCCCACCATGCCGTACTACGTCTACGGCCTGCAGCTCCTGGTGCGCGACGACAGCCCGGTGCAGAGCTGGGCGGATCTCTGCAAGCCGCTGCCCAACGGCGACAAGCCCAAGCTCGGCGCCCTGGTCGGCTCGGCCGCCGAGGAGTACCTGCGGGCGCCCGAGTACGACGGCCCCTGCGAGATCATCGCCTACGACGGCAACACCGACGCCATGGTCGAGGTCGAGACGGGCAAGCTGCAGGGGACGCTTCAGGACACGCCGATCGCCTCCTTCTACGCGCCGCAGTTCAAGCGCCTGCGCGCGGTCGGGGAGCCGGTCGGCCTGGGCTACTACGTCATGTACGCCCGCAAGGGCGAGGCGGGCCTGGTCAAGAAGCTGAACGAGGCGATCATCCTGATGATCCGCAACGGGGATCTCGAGCAGATCTACCGCAAGTACGGCATCTGGGACGCTCAGCAGGCCGAGCTGGTGGAGCTGGCCGAGAAGGCCCAGTTCTACGGCTACTACGGCGCCGTGACGGCCGAGGTGACCGAGCAGGCCGCCATGCCGGACGCCGACGAGGTCGAGACGGTGAAGACCACGCGGGGCTGGCCCATCGTCCGCGACTTCTTCCCCGTGCTGCTCTCCAGCGCGGCGATGACGGTGCTCCTCTCGGTGGTCAGCTTCCCCATCGCCATCGTGCTCGGGCTGCTCATCGCCGTCGGGCGCCTGTACGGGCCGGCGGTCATCCGCGCGCCCCAGACCGCCTATGTCGAGCTGCTGCGCGGCACCCCGCTCATGCTCCAGCTCTACTTCATCTTCTTCTTCCTGCCGGCCATGGGCGTCAACGTGGACGCCTTCCCGACCGCGATCATCGGCCTCGCGCTGAACTATTCGGCCTACGAGTCCGAGATCTACCGCGCCGGGCTCCAGGCCATCCCGGTCGGCCAGATGGAGGCGGCCGAGTCGCTCGGCATGTCGCGCAGCCTCGCGCTGCGGCGGATCATCGTCCCACAGGCCTTCCGCATCGTCATCCCGCCCATGGTCAACGACTTCATCGCGCTCTTCAAGGACACCTCGGTCTGCTCGGTCGTGACCGTGGTGGAGCTGACCAAACGCTTCTCCGTCCTGTCTCGCAGCACCTCGGCCACGATCGAGATCATGCTCATGACGGCGCTGCTCTACATGCTGATGAGCTACCCGATGTCGCTCCTGGCCCGCAAGCTGGAGACCCGTCTCGGGAGTGGAGGTCCTCGGTGATCGTCGTCAAGAACCTGGTCAAACGTTACCACGGCAACGAGGTGCTCTCGGGCATCTCGCTGACCGTGAAGAAGGGCGACGTCGCGGCGATCATCGGCCCCTCCGGCGGCGGCAAGAGCACCTTCCTTCGCTGCATCAACGGCCTGGAGAGCTTCCAGGGCGGGGAGGTGCAGATAGGTGATCTCACGGTCAACCCGGGGATGAGCTCGCAGAGCCACTCGCGCCACCTGCAGGAGGTGCGGAAGAAGGTGGGCTTCGTCTTTCAGAGCTTCAACCTCTTCCCGCATCGCACGGTGCTGCAGAACCTCATCGAGGCGCCCGTGCACGTCAACGGCGAGAGCAAGGACGCGGCCGTCGCCCGCGCCAAGGTGCTGCTCGAGCGGGTGGGCATGAGCCAGAAGGTGGACGCCTACCCGAAGGACCTCTCGGGCGGTCAGCAGCAGCGCGTGGCCATCGCGCGCACGCTGAT
>CAZKWG010000800.1:0-3630 GCA_964556105.1 uncultured Enterobacterales bacterium
ACACCGCCCACGCCAGCGCGGCGGAGGCGGTCGAGGAGGCCCAGCGGATGCTCCAGGTCTACTCGGAGTTCTGCGAGCAGACCCTGGCCATCCCGGTGATCCCCGGCGTGAAGTCGGCCAGCGAGCGGTTCGCCGGCGCGGTCGACACCTACACCATCGAGGCGATGATGCAGAACGGCTGGGCGCTCCAGGCGGGGACCAGCCACTTCCTCGGCCAGAACTTCGCGCGGGCCTTCGACGTCACCTTCCAGAGCCAGTCCGGCGAGCGCGAGCACGTCTGGGCCACGAGCTGGGGCGTCTCGACCCGGCTCATCGGCGCGACGATCATGACCCACTCCGACGACACCGGCCTCGTGCTGCCGCCCCGGGTGGCGCCCGTGCAGGTGGTGGTGGTCCCGATCTGGAAGGGCGACGACGAGAAGGCCGGGGTGCTCGCCTTCGCCGATCGCGTCCGCGCCGAGCTGAAGGGTCGCTTCCGCGTCAAGGTGGACGACCGGGACAACATGAAGCCGGGCGCGAAGTACTACGAGTGGGAGCGCAAGGGCGTGCCCCTGCGCCTCGAGGTCGGTCCGCGCGACGTCGCGAAGCAGAGCGTCTTCTGCGCGCGGCGCATCGGCGGCCCGAAGTTCGGCCTCACGGTGGACGGCGGCTTCGCCGACGCGATCGGCGCGCAGCTCGACCAGATCCAGACGGAGCTCCTCTCCCGCGCCCTGGCCGCGCGCGAGGCCCGCACCCGGCGGGTCGGCAGCTACAAGGAGATGCTGGCTCAGCTCGACAGCGACCCGGCCTTCTTCCTGGTGCCCTGGCGCGACGATCCCACCGCGGAAGCGGCGATCAAGGAGGAGTGCCGCGCCACCATCCGCTGCTACCCGCTCGCCGGGCAGGCCGAAGCCGAGGGTCAGAGCTGCTTCTACTCTGGCCGCCCGGCCACGCACATGGCCATCTTCGCCCGCGCCTACTGAGGCCTGGGCCGAAGAGGCTGGGGCGGGAGCAGCCGAGGGGACACGGAGACGCAGCGACGCTCAGGCGTCGCTGTTCTTCTTGCCCTTGCCCTTCTTGTTCTTGCCCTCGGCAGGGGGCTTGAAGTCGCCGAAGTAGACCGTGCCGGCGATCCCCAGGTAGGGGTAGAGGCCCACGCCCGAGATCTCCTCCTCCGCGGAGCTGTCCTGCCCCACGAAGGTCCGGTTCCCGGCGATGACGTAGTGCCCCCAGAAGGAGAGCTCATAGGCCTGGGTCTTGTTGCGCCAGAGCGCGCCCACGGAGCCACGCAGGAGCAGCGTGGACATCTGGTAGGTGCCAGGGTGCAGGATCTCACAGGTGGCGCTGACGCCCTCGCTGTCGTTGTCGCACTCCGTCGTCCAGCTCATCCGGCCAAAGCCCAGACCAGCGCCGGCGAAGGCCTCGACGCCGCTGCCCGAGATCGGCAGGGCCTGATACTCGAAGGTGACCTCCGACGATCGGTATCCGGCGCCCCCCAGACCGAAGCCGACCTGCGTGAGGATGCGGTTGGCGTCGTTGATGTAGAGCGCGCCCTTCGCGCCGATCAGGGCGTCACCCGTGGTCTTCTCGAGGCTGTCCCCGAGGTCGTCCTTCTTGTCGTCCAGATCGGCGTCCTCCGTGAGCCCAGGGAAGGCGACCGGATGCTCGAACGGCAGCACGATGGTCCCGACCTCGGGCCCGATGCCCCACATGTACGGGGACTCCGCGAGAGCGGGAGCAGACATCGCGAGCAAGATGGACAGCATGAGGGGGACTCCTAGGGCTGATCGGGAGAGGTCGTTTCGGGGCCGGTGGGGCTCGGGGGGTCGGTTGGCGTGGGGCTCGACGTTCCGGTCCCCGTGCTGGAAGACCCCGGGGCAGGGTCCGGTGTTCCCGACTGACCTGAAGAGGGCTGCGTGATGGGGGCCTGCGGGTAGCGGATGAGCGGCTCCGCTGGCCCACGCTTGCGCGTCTTGGGGTTCACCTCGATGCGCACGCTGACCCCCGGCTCCGCGGAGAAGGGCTGGCCGGCGAAGGTGTACTTGCCGCGGGGCAAGAGTCCGCGGTAGACGCCGTCATCCTTCGCCGCGCGGACGGCGGCCTCGATGGCCTTGCGCTGGTTCGGGTCCAGCGGCATCTCCTCGGGGATCAGGTCGACCGCGCGGGCCGGCACCATCATCAGCTCGACGTTCCCGTAGCTGTGGTCGATGTCCCAGAGCCAGTCCACGATCTCCTTGGAGCCGCCCAGCTTCGCGGCTGCCTGGAGGCGCACGTAGGCGCTGGCCACGTCGCCGAGCTCGCGGGCGGCGTAGGCCCCGTACAGGTAGTCCTGCTGCTCCAGCGGCACGCCGAGCGACTCGAGCTCCCGATACTTCTTCTCGACGCCGGACCAGACCTGGCGCTTGGCGAGCTTCTCGAGATCATCGCCGAGACGATTGGCCTCGGCGCGCGCCTCGGCCGTGATCTCGACGGGCGCCTCTTGCGCGCGCGCCTTTGCGGCGAGGGCCAGAGAGCAGAGAAGGGTCAGCGCGAGGAGTGGTCTTTGCATGGAGACGGCATTGTATCGCGTGCGAGCCCCCTTGAGGAAGTGCCAGCCCACGCAGGTTGAACACCCCGCGCCGCTGCACCTCACGTTAAGCCGTGACCATGAAGCCATTTTCGGTCGTCCTCAAAGAGGGACATGCGTATGGGCTGCTGGTGGGCGTCAGCCTCCCCGGCACGCCTGATCCGGTGCCCTCAGAGGTGCTCGAGCGCCTCCATCCCTCGGAGCGGGAGCATGCGCTGACGCTCCGGGGCTACAGACAGCCCGAGTGGGTCGGCGGCCGCCTCGCCGCCAACGCCGCCATCCGCTTGCTGGGCCTGCGTCCGGGGCCGGTGCTCGGCGATCCGCGCGGCGCCCCGCTGGCGCCCCAGGGCGCGCGCATCTCCATCAGCCACAAACGTTCGCTGGTGGTGGCGCTCGCGGCGCGCGCCGAGAACGGTGACCTGGGCGTAGACCTCGAGGACCTCCTGCCCGCGCGCGCCGAGATCGCCAGCCACGTGCTGACCGCGCGCGAGTCCGCTGAGCTCGAGGCCCTCCCGCAGGACCGCCGCTGGACCGCCGTGCTGCTCCGCTTCTCGCTCAAGGAGGCCTTGTACAAGGCCGTCGCGCCACGCTACGGGCGCATGATCGGCTTCGACGAGGCCGAGGTCGACCTCCACCCGGACGGGAACGCGGATCTCGTGCTCCGCTCAGGCCCCGGAGAGCCCATCCCCCGCTTGGAGGGGCGCTACCACTGGATGCACGACCGCGTCCTGACGATGGTGCGAGCGCGCTGGACCTGAACACGAACACTTTTCCAAGCGTCTTCCCCTTGCGCAACTGGCCACAAGGTCCCTATGATAGCGGCCGGTCCGCTGTGTTCCACGCAGTCAGGAGATCCGATGGCGGAAGCCGCCGATGTCACGGTCCAGCAGTTGTTCAAGAAGTGGCGCAGCGGAGACGCTGAAGCCGGTCAGACCATGGCTCAGCGTTTCAGCGACTGGTATTACGCGATCGCCGCGGTACACCTCGGGGATCGCAAGGGTCGCGCGCCGCTCGACCGCGCCTGCCAGGCCTTCGCGCAGGGCATCGTCAACATCCACCGCCCGGGTGACCTGATCGAGTGGGCC
>CAZKWG010000801.1:0-3627 GCA_964556105.1 uncultured Enterobacterales bacterium
CCTCACCGGACCCGTGGCCCGCGGCGACACGGACGTGATCGCGGCCCACCGCGCCGCCCTCGCCGCGCTCCCCGACCGGCTCGCCACCTATGACGCGCTGCTGGCCGCGGCGCTGCGCCTCCGGGAACAGGACCTTCCGCCCCCGTGTTCTCAGGACCACAGGCAGCCAGATCGGACCCGATGACCCGAACAGGTCAGCAGGCGAACAACGCGCGCTCTCGCGGCGCGAACGCGGAAGTGTGCAGGCCCGTTGCCAGCGGCAGGTCCGGTGCTATATTGATTCTCGAGGACTCCCAGGAGCACCCGATGCTCGACGCCTACATCATCGACAGGAAGCGGCGCGAACGAGAATCTCGTGAGCGCAGTCATGTGCCCCTGCGGATCGAGGTGCCTCGGCCTGCGGTCACGCCGGACGATCGGCCGCCGGAGATGGATCCCGACGAGGAGCTCACCGAGCGCGGCATCGCGATCATCGACTTCACGATCTGATCCCGAGCCGACGAGATCCTTGCCACGGCTCGGGTCGCGTGCTAATCATCGCCCTCGAATCCAGCAGCCCTCGGGCTGCTGTTTTTTTCGGAACTGCACGCTTCGGGTCCCGCGAGAACGTGGCGCTCGAAGCACGAGAGGAAGCTCCCATGGCCCGCGTCTGCGCCCTCACTGGTAAGCGCCCGAATGTCGCCAACCTGGTCTCGCACTCGAACATCAAGACGAAGAAGCGTCAGCTCCCGAACCTGCAGAAGCGTCGGGTGTGGTTCGAGGAGGAGCAGCGCTGGGTGACCCTGAAGATCTCCACCAGCGCGCTGCGCACCCTGCGCAAGATGACGCTGGGTGAGTTCGCCCGTCAGTCCGGCCTGGATCTCTCCAGCCTCTGATTCGCAAGCGCCCCTGAGCTGGTCGCGCTCGCGTCTCTGATCCTCGGTCGCCGATGCGCGACGAGGCGGCCCTGGTTTTACCTCCCGGACTCGTTCGGGAAGGTTGAGCCGGGGCCTTCTTGTGTCTTCTCCAGCGGGGTCACCGTCCTCAGGACGGCGCCCCGCCGCAGGGGGCTCAGATGCCGACGCAGACCGCGGTCTTCTCGATGGCGACCGGGTAGGTCTTCAGGGTGACGCCCGGGTTGGTCAGGCTGGCGCCGGTCTTCAGGTCGAACTTCCAGCCGTGGTACGGGCAGGTGACGACCGAGCCTTCCAGCGCGCCGTCGCCCAGCGGGCCCTCGGCATGCGGGCAGGAGTTCGTGCAGGCGTAGAAGGTCCCGTCCACGTTGGCGACGGCCACGGCCGTCCCGCCGATGATGACCTCGACGATCTTGCCCGGCTTCAGCGCGTCCTTGTGCAGGACGACCTCGAAGCCCTCCGGCGGCGTCACGTCCTTCGGCGCCTCGGGCTTCAGGCCCAGCGCACGCTCCGCGGGGGCAGGGCGCGCGTCCTCGCTGGCGCGCGGCGCGGAGTAGGACGAGCCCGGAGAGGTGTCCACGGCGTCCGCGCCGAACACGGCGGCACGAATCTTGGACCGGATGCCGTTCTCCCGGCCGAGAAGGATGGTCTTGAGCAGGCTCATCGTGAGCTCCAGGAGGACGAGGGGGTGGGGTGACAGACGCCCCGCAGGTCTCAGCACATAGCACTGCGCGGGCCTCCGTGAAAGTGCTTCGCGCAGGAGCGGGGGCTCCTCAGCGCGCGCGCGCGGCGGATGATGTATGATAACGGCCATGCTCCAACGCACCCTGTCCGGCCTCGTCTTCTGCCTGACCGTCTGCCTGCCAGCCTGCGCGCCCCCTGAGCTCCCTCAGGTCGAGGACTCGAGCGGGCAGGGCGAGCCGTCCATCGAGATCATCTACCCCGAGTCCTCGCAGACCACGGTGTACTGCTCCACCTTCATGGTCGCGGTGGACATCGAGAACTTCACCGTCGAGCCCATCGTGGACGGCGCGGCGAACGCGGACGGCATCGGGCACTGGCACCTCCTGGACAGCGCCGAGTACCTGACCGCCGCGGACAAAGAGTACGCCTTCGTCCCCGCGGACAAGGCGCTCAGCCCGGGCACCCACAACATCGTGGCCACGCTCGCCCAGAACGACCACCAGCTCCTCGACCCGCCCGTGGCCTGGTCCATCGAGATCCTCGTGGGCGAGACCCAGGCGGACGGTGTGACCCCCTGCACGGGCCAGGGTGGAGGCGGTTCCTCCAGCAGCGACACCGGCATGGACTATTGAACGTGGCTTCGGGTCGCCGTTTCGAGCTGGTGCGCGAGCTGGGCTCTGGGGCCTTCGGCACGGTCTACCTCGCCAACATGGTCTCGGGCAGCGACTTTCGCAAGAAGGTCGCCATCAAGCTACTGAATGGTCAGTGGGACGCCAGCGGGGACGCCGGACGACGCCTGCGTGACGAGGCGCGCCTGCTCGGCCTGCTTCGGCACCGCGCCATCGTCGCGGTGGACGACCTGGTGCTGCTCGACGGCAAGTGGGCCGTCGTCATGGAGCACATCCCCGGCGCCGATCTGGAGCGCGTGCTCGAGGTCGCCTGGCGCTTGAAGCGCAATTTCCCGCCGCCCGCCGCCATGGAGCTGATCTCCTCGGTCTCGAGCGCGCTGGACGCGGCGTGGAGCGGCATCCCCGAGGGCGGCTCGGCCCTGCGGGTCGTGCACCGCGACATCAAGCCGTCCAATATCCGGCTCACGGCTGACGGGGAGGTCAAGGTCCTGGACTTCGGCATCGCCCGCGGCAATTTCGAGGGGCGCGAGGCGAAGACCGAGCAGATCCGCTACGGCTCGCTGGGCTACATGGCGCCCGAGCGGGTGCTGGGCGAAGAGGAGGGGCCAGAGGGCGACGTCTACGCCGTGGCCTGCGTGGCGGTCGAGCTGCTGCGCGGCACGGCCCTCGGAAAGAGCGCGCTGCTCCCCGAGCAGCAGGCCGCGCAGGTTCAGGCGGCGCTGCACGAGATCGGCGAGAAGCTCGGCTCCAGCATCGCGCCCGCGCTGCAGCTCCTCCAGGAGATGCTCGCCTACGAGCCCGACGCGCGGCCGAACGCGGCGCAGGTGGCCGAGCGGGCCCGCAAGCTGGCGCGGTCCTTGGAGGGGCACGATCTGGCGGAGTTCACCCGCGAGATGGTGCCCCTGGTCACGGCCGTCCTCGGCGATCAGAGCAAGGACGCCCAGGGCGCGCTCTCCGAGCAGGTCCTCTCCGAGCGGGATCGCAAGGACACCGAGACCCTGGCCACCCTGGTCGAGGGCTCGCCCTTCGACCGGACCACCTCGTCCCGTCCCCTGGAGCCGACGGCGGTGATGCCGCGGCGTCCGGACGTGCGGCAGGGCGTCTGGATCGGCGTGGGCCTGGGGGCCGTGGGCCTCGTGGCGCTGGCGCTCTACCTCTTCCTCGGGCGCGGCCCCTCGGAGGTCGCGGTGACCCCGCCTCCCGAGACGCCGCCGGTGGTCGCGCAGACGCCGACGCCCCCGGAGGCGGCGCCCCTGGTCGCCCCGACGACCGCCGAGACCGCCCCGACCACCGTCGAGGCCGCCCCGACGACCGCCGAGACCGCCCCGACGGCGCCGGAGACCAGCAAGACCGCCACGAGCGCGCGCGAGGCCACATCGCGCACGACGAAGTCCGCCGAGCCCGCGACGACGACGGAGACC
>CAZKWG010000802.1:0-3627 GCA_964556105.1 uncultured Enterobacterales bacterium
GGTCACCTGTTGGGGCGATAGACGCGGACCAGCCCTCCTCGTTAACCCCAGGGGCATCCACGCGAGCGGCGAAGCGGGTCGCCGCGCGACCCTCTGCCACGAGATCGCGTACCTGCTGCTAGACCGCGACAGCACGCTACCCGCCGCGGAGGTGATGGGAGGGGCCACGCCTCTTCATCTCGAGCAACGCGCCCGCGCCTTCGCGGCCGAGCTGCTGCTGCCTCGGGCGGTTGTGGATGGTGCGCTCGCCTGGTCGGCGTCTCTGGCGGACGCCGCTGACACTCTTCTGCGGAGCTTCAAGGTGTCCCGAGAGGTCCTGGGCTGGCAGATCAAGAACGGCCCAGGGTTCGTCCGGTTGAACGCCAAAGAGCGCAGGCTCGTCAGCGACTGGTGTCGCATCGGCCCCGAAACGACGACGCGGAGCAGGACTCACTCGCAGTCTACCGCGCTCGACGTGTAGCGGATCACGAGCAGGTCGCCCCCTTCCGGCGGAGCGGCGGAGAAGATCACCACGTTCAGCGACGCGTCGTACTCCCAGCCGGCGTCGCGCTCCTCGTCGTTGATGGTGACGGTAATGGTCTCCTCGACCGGCGTGTGCTCCAAAGCGAAGGTGTCGGAGTAGGAGGTGGAGGCATCTGCGAGCGCCAGGACGTTGTCGCTCCAACTCGAGCAGAGGGAGAGGAGCTCGCCTCCTGTAGCCTCGACCGCCTCCGCGTAGCCGGTCCCCGGCTCCGCGCTGTTGGACGCGCTAGTGCACCCGTCGGGGAGATCTCCGACGACGGCAGAGATGCGGCTGAGTTCGGGCGATCCCTTCTGGTCGATCATCCGGTCCACGAGGTTCTCCCAGTCGCTGTCGGTGCAGTCAACGTCGAAGATGTCGCAAGCCGACTGGTCCGGCTCGTCGGAGACGGCGATGACGTGTAAGCGCGCGTCGTCGCGCAGGAAGCCCTCGTTGCACTCCCCGCTGTCGGTGTTCTCGACGCCGTTTGTGGCGGGGATTAGGAGGGCCTCAGTGTCCACGACGCTGCTACAACCGTAGGTGGACTCGCACTCGCGAAGGGCAGATCGGAAGGTGGACTCGTAGGCCGTTGTCTCCGTCGTGAGGATGCCGCCCTGGTTGCAGCCCTCGTCGTTGTTGCCCACGATGATCTGCCAGTCCGTCGTGACCAGTTCTAGACGGTCGATGAAGCTGGAGAACTCCGCGGCGATGGAGTAGGTGTCATCTTCCATCGAACAGCTCTGGTCGACAACGAAGAGGATGTCGATGGCTGAGTAGTCCGCTATCTCGAACTCCTCCGTGTAGTCGTACTGTAGATAGGCACAGTCGCTATCGATGCAGTCGGACTGCCTATCACCGTCGTCGTCCTCGCCGTTCCAGCAGTCCTCGATGATGGTGGCGGGGCCGAGCGTGGTGAGGTCGAAGTCCTCCTCGTTCCGGGCATCGGCCTCGGTACGCCAGCCGGCGGGATCTGAGTAGCGGTCAAGAAATGGTGGGAAGCGGTCATTGTACCAGACCGTTCCGTCCACCCAGTAGCCGGAGAACCAGAGATGGCGCCATTCGGAGCTGACGCCATCGACCTGAGACATGGGCGGGAGGGGCTCCAGACGGATACTCTCGGTGGTAAGATTTACGTCTTCGAAGGTCTCGTTCCGCGAAAGATCGGCTCTGCAACCTTCGGTTGGACAGTAGGTGACGCCGCCTCCAGCGCGCTCAACAGCCTCGAGAAGGTAGAGAAAACCGACCTCGACCAGATAATCCCGTTGGCGAGGATAGACCGCGTGGCTGCCGCCCGCGATGTATGCCATAGGATGCGTACCGTAGCGATCGACGGCGCTCCAAGGAAGCACGAGGGCGTCGCCCAGCCACTCTGCGTCACCGGTACTCATTCGCGAGCTGGTGTTGTGTTGTGCATACATCACCTCGATGGGTTCGAGCGTATCTTCACTCAAGACGACAGTTATGGACTCCCGGTCGCGGTCGTGGGCGCCATCCCCAGATTCGTCAGCGGCGTTGGTCTTGGGGTCGTGCAAGTAGAACATCCAATACGTGAGGTAGAGCCTGTCGTCCCCAGGGCGATGCGCCGAGCGGTAGATCACGATCTCGTCTTCGCCAGGTGCTCCCGGGTTGTCATCCATCCACGCCGTAGAGACGAACGAAATGTCCCACCAAGCTCGACTCAGCAAAATACTCTGCTCGCTTCCGGCGCCTGCCAACGCGTCCTGTGCCTCCTCGGTCACGAGATTGTTGTAGTAGAGGAGCGTCGTGAGCATCTCTGCCCCTTCGACGGTGAGATCTTCAGAGAACCAGGTCTCGTCGAAGGCGACTGGGCGCCACAATTCTGCCGGGATGCCGCCGTATTCCCACGCGGCCCGGGGGCTGTCGTTTGCCGACGCGAACTGGACCACGGGCAGATATCGATCAGCCAGCGCCTCAATGGTGGCGTCATGTTCGTCCGCGATGGCCTCATCGGCGATCAGCTTGCGCGACCAGAACTCCAGAGGGGTGCGCTCGAGGATCGAGTCGCTTTCGACGCCTCGGATCACCATCTGCAGTCGATACAGTCCTGCCTTGGGGAATTTCAGCGGGACATCGATCACCGACACAGCAGGGCAGAAGGCGAGAAGGGGCTCTCCTGTCTCGACCTCTCCTTCGAGCTCGACGACCTCGAGAGAGAGGTGCTCCGTCGAAGAGAGTCCGGTGAGGGTGAGCTCACCCGTCCAGATTCCATCTTCGCCACGCGCGATTGGCGTGGTCACTCGCATCTCCCTGGGTCTGGGGACTGTCGCATATACGCCGAGTTCAGAGAAGTGATCCACCTGCGCGGTGAGGGTCACCCCCGCGCTGCTCTCCTCGATCATCGTTGGAAGCGCGCGCCACCGGTCCTCCTCCAGGCGGGCCAGCGTCAGCGTGGGCAACTCCTCCGAGAGGTGCTCCTTCGGAACGTCTACCTGCACGTAGATGGGCTTCGGGAAGACCGTGCCGTCCGGCCCCAGATCCAGGATGGCGCCGCCGAGATCCACGACTACGCCGTCGATGGAGGGGTCGTCCTCCTCTGCGAAGTCCACCAGCTCCATCGACAGTTCGGAGGGTGCGATTCCCGCCAGTTCCAGGGTCTGGGCGTCATAAAGAAAGGACGCTGTGGCCCCGGAAGGCAGCTCGAAGACGTCGGTCTCGGCGGTCTCCACGTCCTTGTCGCGGCGGCAGCCGAGGCCGAGGATAATCAAGAGCGCCACGAGCTGTGCCATCATCTGGCCTCCTCTGAGGGCCCGCATGTAGGGAGGGGCCCCTCGACATGATATGTCAAACGACCCCGGAGCGTGTTCGCGATGTCCGACGTGCTGGTCCGAGATCTGTTGGAATTCCCCGATCACGTGAGCCGTGGCGACTTTGTTCAGTCGCTGGCGGAGAGCCTGCGCCGGCCCGAGGGCACGGTACGCTCGTACGCGGTGACAGGCCGGCTGCTCGAGAACTTCCGAGAGACGCTGCGCGTGGCCCGCGGAGCGCTCGACAGCGGGCGCAGCCAGCCGGTTTTCCTGCACGGTTCCTTCGGGTCGGGCAAGAGCCACTTCATTGCGATGCTGCACCTGCTGCTGCAGGGCCACACCGCACCCTGGTGCAAGCCCTAG
>CAZKWG010000803.1:0-3621 GCA_964556105.1 uncultured Enterobacterales bacterium
CGACATGGCCCCGCTCAAGCGCGCGGAGCGCCCCGCGCGGCCCACGCCGCCGCTGCCGTCCGTGACGGTCTACGGCTACCTGCCCTACTGGATAGACGACGTGACGGACGAGGAGCTGGCCGGGCTCACCGACATCGCCGTCTTCGACGTGGCGCTCTCCTCGGACGGCACGCTGAGCAGCACCTCGAACTGGACCGGCGTGGCGCCCGCCCTCGTGCCGCGCGCCCACGCGCTCGGGGTCAAGGTCCACCTCTGCGTCGTCTCCTTCGACGACGACGTCATGACCGCCGTGCTGGGCAGCTCCAGCCGGCGGGCGACGGCCATCGCGCAGCTCGCCAGCCTCGTCAACGCGTATGGCGCCGACGGCGTGAACGTGGACTTCGAGGGCCTGCCCAGCGCGCAGAAGAGCAATTTCGTGACCTTCATCGAGGAGCTGGACGCGTCGGTGGACGAGGTCTACATCGCCATGCCGGCGGTGGACTGGTCGGGGGCCTACGACTACGACGAGCTCGCCGCGGCGGCCGACGGCCTGTTCATCATGGGCTACGACTACCACTGGTCGGGCGGCGATCCCGGCCCCGTCGCGCCGCTCTACGGCAGCGACATGTGGGGGCAGTACGCGCTCGACTGGACCGTCGCGGACTACCTCTACTACGGGGCGCCCGCCGAGAAGCTCATCCTCGGGCTGCCGCTCTACGGGCGCTGGTGGCCCACTGCGTCGAGCGAGGTCCCCGGGGACGCCACCGCCTCCGGCGAGTCGATCACGCTGCTGGAGGCCGTCGGGTACATGGAGACCTACGGGCGCTACTACGAGAGCAACGCGCACGCGCCGTACACCTTCTATGCCAGCGGCCAGCAGTGGTGCGACGACGTGGACTCCGTCCAGGAGCGGGTGAGCTGGGCCATCAGCCAGGGCCTGCAAGGGGTGGGCTTCTGGGCGCTGGGCTACGAGGACGGCGCGGACGGCTTCTGGGAGATGATGGCCGAGGAGACCGTCACCAGCTCGGGCGGCGACGGCAGCGGCGGCGACGGCGGCGGCGACGGCGGCGGCGACAGCGGCGGAGACGGCGGCGGTGAGGGCGGGGGCGACGGCGGCACCACGGACACGGCGGACACCGGGGGCTCGGACACGCCCATCGCCCGCGCCGGGGAGAGCTTCCTGGCCTACCCCGATGACCGCGTCATCCTGGACGGATCGGCGTCGGAGGACCCGAGCGGCGGGAGCCTGCGCTACATCTGGACCCAGTCCGCCGGCCCGGACGTGGAGCTGGAGAAGCCGAGCACGGCGAACCCGGAGTTCGTGGCGGAGGTGCCCGGGACGCTCACGTTCGAGCTGGTCGTGAGCAACGGCACCCTCTACTCGGCGCCGGACAGCGTGGACGTGGTCGTGGTGGACCCGGGGGCCGGCGAGCGCTACGACAAGGGAGGCGGCTGCTCCACGGCGCCGGCGCGCGCCTCCTGGCTCGCCGGGCTGGGCCTGGGGCTGCTCCTGCTGCGCCGTCGGCGCTGATCTCCCCGGAGTCGAAGATCATGGCGAAGCGCGGCGCGGTGCTCTGCTCGAGCTGCAGGAAGCTCGTGAGCGCGAAAGACACGGTCTGTCCCTACTGCGGGGCCCGCCAGCCGACGCTGTTCGGCTTCGCGCCCTCCTTGCAGGGCTTCTTCCGGGAGCGCTTCGACCCGGTGTGGATCATCTACTCGGTCTGCGTCGCGCTCTATGTGGTCTCGCTGGCGTTGGACCCGGAAGCGGCCATGGAGCTCGGCAACCTGCTGAGCATCGGCTCGCCGTCGGGCCTGGCGCTGTACCGGCTCGGCATGACCGGCGGCGCGAGCCTGGGGGCGGGCCTGTGGTGGACGGCGCTGTCGGCGACCTTCCTGCACGGCAGCCTGCTGCACATCTTCTTCAACCTGAGCTGGATTCGAACCCTGGGGCCGCTGGCGACCGACGTCTTTGGGCCTGCGCGCTTCTTCGTGCTCTTCTGCCTGACGGGCATCGGAGGCTTCCTCGTCTCCAACTGGATCAGCGGCGCGCCGACCATCGGGGCCTCGGGGGCCATCTTCGGGTTGTACGGCGCGCTGCTGACCTATGGCCGCAAGCGCGGCGGCACCTGGGGCGCGGACATCTCGCGGCAGGCGCTGGCCTGGGCGGTGGGCGGCTTCGTCTTCAGCCTGGCCATCCCAGGGGTGAACAACCTCGCCCACGGCGGCGGCTTCGTGGCGGGGCTGCTCCTCGGCCGGATCATGTCGTACACGGAGCGCCGCCAGGAGGCCCGCGGCCCGCAGATCCTCGCCCTGGTGCTGCTCGTCGCGCTGGCGGCCTCGGTGGTCGCCAGCTTCGTCGTGTATAGCGGCCTCAGTAGCTCGTAAGCGTCGCGGCCGATCCGGTGGGGATGGTGACGGTCAGGTCGTTCGGCCCGGCGTCCTGGTAGTCGCTCTCGAAGGGCAGGTAGAGGATGAGATCTTCGTAGTCGGTGTCGGTGGCCGAGCTGGCGCGGCACATGTCCGTCCAGACCTCGGCAGACGTGCGCGCCGTGGACCAGACGCGGATCTCGTCGAGCATCCCGTCGAAGGTGTTGTAGGGCGAGGAGATGTAGAGGTCGGAGTAGTTGCTGACGACGGCGCTGTTGAAGCTCGACCCCGAGCCCAGGTTCTCGGCGCCGACGGAGACGCCGTCGATGTACCAGGTCGCCGTTCCCGCGGAGCGGTCCACCACGACGGCCAGGTGGGTCCAGGCGCCGGTGGCGAAAGGATCGTTGGCCACGGTGGTCCCGTCCTTGAGCGCCGATCCGGTGTCGCCGATGAGCTCCAGCTCGCCGTAGCCGTCGCCGCTGATGTCCTTGAGCTCCCAGGCCCAGTAGGCCTCCTCCGGGTAGCTGCCCCAGGTCCGGTCCAGGACGCGCACGCTGGCGTCGGTGGTCCCGCCGTCTACGCCGCTGAAGGTGTCGGCGTAGATCCAGGCTTCCAGGGTGAAGTCACCCAAGCCGAAGTCCAAGGCGGGGTCGTCGGCGATGGAGAGGTAGTCTTCGTTGGTCAGGCCGGCGAAGCTCATGCCGGCGGAGCTGTGGTCGGGGACGCCGTCCGCGTCCGCGTCCACGTCGAAGTCGAAGACGTCGCCGTCGCAGTCGCTGTCCACGGCGTCGCACTGCTCGGCGGCGCCCAGGTAGATGGAGGTGTCGGCGTCGTCGCAGTCGCCGCCCGCGACGACGCTGCCGCTGACGGTGTCGTCGCCGTAGCCGTCGCCGTCGTCGTCGTTCATGCACTCCGTGGCGCTCTCGCTCTCCGCCGCGCCGGGGAAGGTCTGGGCGTCGCTGTCGTCGCAGTCGGTCGTGGAGACTGAGCTGGCCGCCTCGCCCGCGTCGTCGCAGTCCGTGTCGCTGGACGTGACCGTGCTGGACGTGCGGTAGGCGTCGCCGTCCAGGTTGACGTAGCAGACCTCGTCGGTGTCGCAGTTGGAGTCGATCTCGTCGCCGGTGATCTCGGTGTCGCCGGGGCTGATGTCGTCGTCTGCATCGTCGCAGTCCGTGCCCGCCGTCACGCCCGAGCCGACGGTGTCATCGCCGTAGCCGTCCGCGTCGTCGTCGTTCATGCAAGACGTGCTGCTCTCGCTCTCCGCCGCGCCGGGGA
>CAZKWG010000804.1:0-3620 GCA_964556105.1 uncultured Enterobacterales bacterium
ACTCACCGAGGTTGAAGTTGTAGCCGTCGGTGCCGCTCGGGTCGGCATGCCCTTGGATCATCAGGTTCATGCCGCTGTAGCGCTCGAGCAGCGCCACGACGCGCTCGATGACCGCCTCGTTGGCGTTGCCGCTGACCTGCCAGACGTCAGTGTCGAAGTACACCTTGTCCAGCAGCTCGTCGCCCACCGAGAGCAGCTCCGCCTTGGCGTTGAAGCCGCTCGCGGCGTTGATCGCGGCGACCAGCGCCTCCGCCTGGTCCTCGACGGCCCCCGTCACGACGGTGACGGCGGTGGACGAGGAGGACGCGGAGGCGGCGAAGCCGATGCTGCCGTTGGTGACCGTGCTCCCGCGGGTGAGCGTATAGGCGAAGGTGGCGCCGACGTCCACGTTCATGCCCACGTAGGCGATCGCGGAGGTGGCCTCCTCGTCCAACACGGTGATGTTGGTGCGGCTGATCTCGAATCCGCGCGAGGTGCTCGCCGCCGAGACGTCCCCGTCGCTGAGCATCTCGATCTCGACGGGATCCTTCAGGATCGGGTCCCCGTTGTCGTCTTCGAGCGCCTCCAGGGCGTCCGCGAGGTTCTTCGCCGACGCGCTCATGTTGGCCCCCAGCTCGGCGTCCGCCGAGCCGGGCGAGGCGGTCAGCTTGACCGTCTTGCCGGCCACCTTGACCTCGCCCTCGTCGTTCTCCTTGAGCTCGATCGTCGCCTTCGCCGGGCTCGCCTCGTTCTGGGTGATGGTCAGATCGGTGGTGCCGACGCTGGTGCTCGACGAGCTGGCGCTGCTGCTGCTGGACGTCTTGGCGGAGGCCTCGACGTCCAACGCGAACTCCTTCTGCACGCGGAAGGACATGGCGAGGTTGATCTCGATGTCCGCGTACTGGAAGTGGTAGAACGGCGGCGAGAGCCCCAGCTCGATGAGCGTCTTGTTCAGGCCCGGGATGGGCGTGGTGGCGAGCTCGAGGGCCTGCTGGACGGAGTTCTCGTCCAGCGCCTTCTGCGCCTCGGCGATGCCGAGCGCCATCTCCTTGATGAAGGTGGCGATCTTCAGATCGGCGAGGAGCTCACCGGGAGTGTACTCCGCGATATCTCGGAATGGTGTTGGCATGGGTAGCGTTGCTCCCTGTTATCGTGTGGACACGTTCGACTGGTCCGGCAGGCGGATCGCGAGCGCAGGGGAGACATTTCCCTTGCGCACCACGTAGTACCCGCGGCGCTCCTGTTCGGTTCTGAGTCGCCTCGCGTCTATGTGCAACCCGGACCGCATCCACTGTAACACAATCTGTGCCAGTGGAAGATCAAATCTGTCCTGCTTCGCGATCTCGACGGCGGCGCTCAGGCAGGCGCGCGCCTCGGCCTCGCGCTCCATCTTCAGCAGGATCACGCCCCGTCGCTCGCGCAGGCTGGCGAGATCCCGCCGCGCGAGCGGGTTGTTGGGAGGATTCTGCTCGTAGTGACGCTCCGCGCGATCGCAGAACTCCAGCACCTCCGCGTAGCTCTCGAGCTGCTCGAGCACCTCGAGCACGCACTGTGTATAGTGGCGAAAGTAGACCTCGGGCGCGCCCTGGGTCACGGCCAGACGGATGGCCTCCCGGTAATGGTGCAGCGCCCGGCCGGAGTCTCCGCAGAGGGCGAAGATCTTGCCCTGCTCGGCGATGCCGATGTGCGCGGGGCGCTCGGGCGCGCTCACCGCTCCTCCAGCCGGACGACGGCGTCCGCCGCCTTGAGCTCGTCGCGCATCCAACGCGCCTTGACGGTGGTGAAGGGCCCCTCCAGCCGGAGCGGGAGGCGGCGCAGCGAGCGGTGCTGCTCCTCCTCCTTGGAGCCGGTGAGCGTGCTGAGCAGCTTCGCGGCGAGACGGGTGTCGCGCACGCTCTCGATGACGAGGTTGTAGCTCTGTAACGTCAGCAGGTGCGCGCTGACCGTGGCGCCGGCCTCGACCAGCGGACCCATACGCTCGGCGAGCTCGGCGTAGCGTACGCCACCGTGCAGCACGATGGGCAGGCGTCTCAGCACCTTCGGGGCCGCCGCCGCGGGCATCCCCGTCTCGCGGACCAGGGTGGCCAGCAGGGCCGGGCTCTCGGTGGCGCGATCCAGGCGCACGTCGAAGCGCTGAAAGGCACGATCCAGCAGCCTCATCTTCACGCGCTGCTCGAAGCGCTGCCAGAGGGCGTCGGCGGCGGGCCGGGTCAGGCCGGCGGCGACGAGCGCCCCCGTGGGCTCGACCTTGAAGCCCTGCGCCTTCAGCACACGGTCCATCTCCATGCGCAGGGGAGCCGGGACATCCTGCGCGAACAGATCATACCGGGCGGATTCCGAGACGGACGCGTCCACCTCCACCTCGAGGGGGGCGAAACGTCGCGAGAGGGCGTCTACGGTCGCCCGCGAGACGCTGCCGACCAGGGCCGAGGGCGCGCTCCAGGCGATCTGCGCGGCGGTGGCGCCGTCACAGCCGAGGAAGTTGCTGATCTCGGTGATCACCTCGCGCAGGCGGGAGGGGTTCCGGACGTGCAGCGCGACGTCATGGTCGCCCTTGCCCGCCGAGAACACCTCGTCCGCGTCCGCGATACGCGTCTCCAGACCGGTGTGGGTCAAGAGCTCGCCGATCCCGCGCGCGGTGGTCTCGGGAACGCCGGTGAGGAGCACAGAGGGCGC
The DNA here is from genome assembly GCA_964556105.1 of uncultured Enterobacterales bacterium. Taxonomy (GTDB): domain Bacteria; phylum Myxococcota_A; class UBA796; order UBA796; family CAZKWG01; genus CAZKWG01. Next base: position 2,656 of record CAZKWG010000804.1, read on the forward strand.
CTGGTAGAGGCGTCGCACCAGCTCGAATTCGGGGATCTGGAGCCCGTGGCGCAGCGCCTGGACCACACGCGGGCTGGCGCTGCCGATGGACTCGACGACGAGATTGCAGGAGCCGTTCAAGACCGTCCTCCGATTTCTGTTCTACAGGTGTACCTGAGGGATGGATCGACGTCAAAACATGCCGGTCTGTTTCTGTCCGGCTTCCTGGTTTCTCTTGTTGAGAGGCTTGTTAATCGAGCTGATGTGCTTTGATGGCGAAGAATAAGTCAGGTTCAACCGTTGCTACGGAACATTTCGTTCTGTAACGGAATGCAACACCGTTTGTAACGGATGTGGTTACAGTCACGGTTACGTTCCCTGTGACACAGAACTGTTGGCAGCCCCCCTGCTTGAGCGCGCGCTCAGGGCGCCGACGGCGTCAAGACCTCGGCCTCTGGCGCGACCCACAGCCCCGGCCCGCCCTCCCGCCAGCCGGGGAGCAGGCGGGGCATGTCCTCGGCCTGAGCCAGATCGGCGCGGGCCCAGCCCTCGGGCGGCAGGAGGGCGTAGGCGGCGCCGGCGCGCGCGACCAGGATCTGGAGGCGCGCGGGCTCCACGGCGCGGAGGAGGACGATCGCGGGGTGTCCGCAGCGCTCGGCGACGGCGAGCGGGTGCCAGGCCAGGACGGGGGCGCCGGCAGGCACGGGCGCGAGCGGGGCGCAAAGATCCGGCGGCAGGGCGCGGGCAGGCGGCACGCGGAGCTGCTGGAGCGAGAAGAGGAGGAAGGGCAGGAGGAACATCACGGGCAGAAAAGCCGGATGATAGCCGCGCTTCTCCTGGCCCCAGGCGCTGAGGCGCGCCATGCCGAGGGCGGCCACGGCGGCGAGCGCGGGGGCGAGGGCGGCCCCGGTGCGGTAGAGCGCGCCCTGGGCGGCGGCGCCGGGGCGAGGAGCACGGTGAGGGGCGGGACGAGCAGCCAGCAGGCC
>CAZKWG010000805.1:0-3608 GCA_964556105.1 uncultured Enterobacterales bacterium
CGCGAGACCGCCCCTCTGGCGCGAGGTCGAGCTCGACCGCCGCCGGCAGCTCGGCGCGCACCCGCATGTGCTCGTCGGCGCCGAGCAGCACGATCCGACCGAACACCGCCTCCTCCCGGGCCACCTGCACGACGTGCAGACCCTCGCTCGCGGGCGACGGGCTCGGTCTGGGCTCCCCGTCGACCCAGAGCTGATGCCCGTCGGGCAACGCCTCCACCTCGAGTGAGCCTCGCCCTGAGCCCATCGCGGTCACGGCCGCGTCCCGCTTCGCCCGCAGCTCCGCTCCGTGGCGCGGCTCCCACAGGTCGGGCGCCAGCCGCGCCGCCGCCTGCCAGGCGTCCCCTGCGTCCTGCGCCTGCCCGCTCACCGAGGCCACCGCCGCCTCCACGAGCCAGTACCTCGCCAGCGCCTCGCGGCCAGGAGCCTGGCCGCAGGAGAAGGCCGCCTCCGCGGTCTGGAGCGCCGCGCGCGCCTCCTCCAGCCGCGCCGCGATGAGCGCGTCGTTGGCCCGAGCGGTGGTCGCCGCCAGGTCGGGACAGTCGGCGTGAGCGAGGGAGAACAGGAGCAGGCTGAACAGCATGACGGGGAGTTATCGTGCGGGCTGTGTCGCGAACAGGGGCTGAACGCTGTGCTGGTCCCTCGAGAAGCTGACCGGGTCTCTATCGGGGCTCAGACGGCAGCCTGAACATCGGTATCCATACTCGTGCTGACGAGGGACATCCGGTACCGTCGGCGCTGCTCGTGCGCCGCGATGAGCGCGGAGGCTGGCTGAGGAGGCCCTTCGGCACGGGCCTGGAGTCGTGACCGCGCCGGGGGGAGCCCCCCGGCGCTCGCCCAGACGCTCGCCCTACAGGCCGTGCACGGTCGAGGTGGAGTAATCGCTGGTCTCGTCGTGACAGACCGCGCAGGACTCACCAGGGCTCTCCTCGAGGAACTCGAGGCGCGACCACAGCACGGTCCCGCCGTTGATGTCCATGTGCGACATCGCCGCGTCGCTGTTGTGGCAGCTGCTGCAGGCCGCCGCCACAGGCCCCAGCACCCAGTCGGTGTCGTTGGGCATCGAGGTGCGCAGGGTGGAGACGTCGGTGACGCTCTCGGCCTCCTCGCCGATGAAGGCGGTGCTGGGCAGGTTGTCCACGGTCACGGTCTCGGGCAGCCAGGTGCCCTCGAGGTGGCACATCGTGCAGTCGCTGGGCTCGGTCGGGTAGGTGACGAGGTGACCGTCGGGGTACTCCTCGAGCTGCTCCACGCTGCCCAGGAAGGTGTAGCGTGTGCCGCCGCTGCGGTTGCGGACGAAGTCCAGCGGGTCCTCGCGGACGCTGGCGCCGTGGATGCCGTGCAGCAGGTCCTTGAGGTTGTTGCTGGCCTCGGGGTGTTCGAGGTCGAGCTCGCGGCCCGAGCTGGAGAGGCTCGGGTTGTGGCACATCGCGCACACCTGGGTCTCGTACACGCGGTTGCCGCCGTGGGCTTCGATCCACTCGTGGCAGCTGCCGCAGCTCTCGTTGTCCACCACCTCGCGGCGGGCCTCGTCCCCGTCCACCGTCTCGTAGACCGAGATGGCGTGGCGGGCGTAGCTCGTACCATCCACCGTCTGGGAGTAGTAGCCCTGCAGCGCTACGGTGCGCATGAACGCCGAGGCGTCGAAGGCGTCCTGGTAGACCACCGTGTTGACGCCGTCCAGGTAGCTGTGGGTCGCGCCCGCCACCGTGCCGCCCGTCACGCTCGACAGCGAGACCGTGGAGGGCTGACCGGCCTTCTTGCCGAGGTTGTTCCAGTCGTCCGGGGCGTCGAAGCCGTCCTGCGCCATCGCGAAGGCCAGCACGAAGCTGGGCGAGCTGGTCAGATCGCTCGGCAGGTCCGAGATGTCCAGCGCGGTGCCGTCGGCCGTGATGGTGAACTCCACGGTCAGCGCGTTGTCCTCGTCGATGGTGGCGCTGAGGATGTCGTACTCGATCTCCCAGAGCCCTTCGGGCAGGTAGGGGTTGTTCGTGGTCGCGTTCTCGGTCAGGTGGTACTCGATGATGTCGTCTTCGCTGTGGCAGAGCGCGCAGGTGGAGTTGTCCGTCATCGCGCCGCCATCGTGCCCGCCGTCCTCACCCAACGCGAAGTCGATGTCGTCGTGGCAGGAGCCGCAGGCGTCCAACGTGGGCCGCGTCATCCAGCTGTCGGCGTCCGGGGTCTCGTCGTCCTCGGAGTTGTGGCACTTCAGGCAGTTCTCCTGATCCTGGGGGTAGCCGACGTGGCTGTAGTCGTTCTCGGAGTCGCGATAGCCCCATATCGTATAGGTGCCGCCCGCCTCGACCGACGGCAGCTCGCTGCCCATGTGGATCTTGTGGACCATCACGGCCAGGTCCACGCCCTCGCCGCTGTTGGCGTCGGTGGTGCCGGGGTTGTGGCAGGTGACGCAGTAGTCGGTGGCGACGCGGCCGCCGCCATGCACCGCCAGCTCTCCGTGGCATTCGTTGCAGGAGCCTTCGTGGACCACCTGCTTCGTGAGGGTCGCCTCGGCGCCAGAGGGCACCCAGTCGAAGACCTCGTTGTAGATCAGCTCCTCGCCGCTCTCCAGCGGGTACTCGATCTGGATGGCCAGGCGGTGCAGCAGGTCAGGCTCGTAGGAGACCTCGACGGGGTCCGTGATCGCCGTGACGTCGTGGGAGAAGGTGTAGGTGTAGGCGCCATCACCCAGATAGGTCAGGGTGCCGTCGGACTCGGTGGTGGCCTGGGTCGCCTCGAGCAGGACCGGCGTATCGTCGGGACCAGCGGTCGAGTCCGTCGTGTCCTCGGTCGTGTTGATGTAGTTCTGCCAGGTGTCCGCGTCGCCGTCCTCGCCGGGCACCAGCTTCGCCAGGGTGAAGCGCAAGGCCCTGGCCGCCATCAGATCCGCGTCGATGCGGTTGAAGGGCTCGCCGTCCTGATCGACGACGGTAAAGCTGACCACGGGCGTCGTCAGGATGTCCACGCTGTCGATCGTGAAGGCCAACGAATCGGGCTCGGCGCTCAGGTCTTCGCCGTCCGCGCCGTCCGCGCCGTCGGTGCCGTCGGTGCCGTCCGTGCCGTCCGTGCCGTCCGCGCCGTCGGTGCCGTCCGTGCCGTCGGTGCCGTCCGTGCCGTCCATGCCGTTCGCGCCATTCTTCCCTGCGGGCCCTTCACATGCGGCCAGCACCAGGAAAGTGAGGATGGAGAGTGGGCGAATCATCGTGGCTCCCTGCCGGCTACCCGATACACGTCGGGACCAGGCTGTGTTGAGGAAAAGCAAGAACCGTGCCAGGGCGGACCACCCGCATGCCCAGCCTACGAGGCTGACTCTCGATATGGCCAGCTGGGGGCTAGTGTGATTTCACACATCCGACCTGTGCCGGAGCTCACGGCGTCGCCGCAGCCGCGGTCTCGGAGGCGGCCAGGAAGCCGCCCAGGTGGCACTGGCGGCAGTCGGCGCTGGCCATGCTGCCGCCGTGAAGCTGCGTGTCCTCGTGGCAGTCCAGGCACAGGTCGCGCGCGGCGGTGAACTGGTGGGCGCGCTCGCCCTCGAGCCCGTGGCAGTCGGTGCACGCGATCGTGCCCTTGTCCCAGCTCGCGGTCTCGAGGTGAAGACCTCCCACCCCAGGGGC
>CAZKWG010000806.1:0-3599 GCA_964556105.1 uncultured Enterobacterales bacterium
GGTCCAGCCGGTGTAGTGCACTGTGACCGAGGCGTCGGCCGTGGGCTTCGCCCCACCCGCGCCGGCGGTCAGCACCTTCCACGCCAGACCAGAGGCCGTGACGGCGGCGTCCGCGGGCGCCGCGGCGACGTCCGCGGGGGCGGGGATCGCTCCGGGTTCGGGCGCCGACGCTTGAGACGAACTTGGTTCGGTTTTCACGGGCGTCTCCGCAGAAGTGGGGGTGGCGTTGCTGCCACTACATGCTACGAGGGAGATGAACAGGAGTAGGTTCTTCATCGGGGCCGCTTAACGCGTCTGATAACAGGCGCACGGGGCGCGCCGTGGACAGGATCCTCACTTCGCCGAGAAGAACGCACCCACTGCAACTATCGCTGCAACATGCTGGAATGGAGGGGCTCGATGGCGCGTCGAAAAGGTCAGTCTCTGGGTCGCAAGGACGTCGTGGCTGCGGGCCTGGTCTCTATTGAAGAAGAAGGTCCCGATGCGTTGAACGTGAACAGGGTCGCGCAACGTCTGGGCATCCGGACGCCCTCCCTCTACAACCACGTCGCGGGCGCGGATGATCTTCGTCAGGCGGTCGTGCTCGAGGTGCTCGAGCGCGCCGCGCGGGAGATCGTGCTCGATCCCAAGGATGAGCTCGAGCCGATGTCCTTCATCCGCGCGCTCGCCTATGGGCTGCGCCGCTTCGCTCTGGCCAACGCCAACCTCTACCTCTTCCTCATGGCGACGCCCCTCTCCTGGGACGCGGACCCGTTCACGCCGCACTGGGCGCGCACGCAGGAGCGCTTCACCGCGAGCGTGGCCGGCTTCAAGCTCTCCCCGGAGGAGACCCTGCACGCCGCGCGCTACGTCACGGCGGCGATTCAGGGCTTCATCCGCCTGGAGCTGCGCGGATCCTACACGAAGCATGGCCTGACCGACGAGAGCTTCGAGTGGATGCTCGACCAGGTCAGCACCACGCTCAAGTCTCGCTCTGAGGCGGTTCAGCGGGCCGCCGGCGCCGCCTGATCGACGATTTGGGCTCGTAGAAGAGACCCGTTCCGGCTACGCTAAGGGCGCCTTTCCGCCACCGAGGTGCCCATGGCGCGCCGCGCCCTGCTGCTTTTCATTCCCTGTCTGCCGCTCTTCCTCGCAGGATGCAAGGACAAAGAGCAACCTTCCGAGGAGACCGGTGACACGGGCTCCGAGACCGGCGACCCGGACAGCGGGGAGACGGGTGACAGCGGCGAGACCGCGGAGACGGGGGAGACGGGGGACACGGGCGAGCCCGTGACCTGGACGGCCGGGCCGGCGCTGCCCGACTGCACGGCCAGCACAGGGGAGGGGGATCTCGTCGCGCTCTCCGGGGTGCTGCTGCTGCCGGAGGGCCCAGAGGCCGGCCTGGTCGTGTACAGTCGCGCCAGCGGGCGGATCACCTGCGCGGGCGCCGACTGTGACAGCGCTGGCGCGGACGTGATCTGCACGGAGGGGGTCATCTCGCCGGGGCTGATCAACGGCCATGATCATCTGCAGTACAACGTGCTGGCCCCCTGGCGACACGAGGCCCTGTACAACGATCGCTACGAGTGGCGCAGCGACGGCGACTACTGGGATTACCGCGAGGCCTACGACGGCATCGAAGGCGAGATGATCTGCGAGATCGGCAAGTGGGCCGAGCTGCGGGCGCTCGTCGGCGGCGCCACGGCCGCGGTCGGCTCCTCGGACGAGGGGAGCTGTATCGATGTCGCTATCCGTAATCTGGACGAGGACGAGGAGTTCAGCGGCCTGGAGGGCTACACGCTCTACTACTCGGCCTCCACCGTGACGGACAAGTTCGAGGCCTCCGACGGCGAGGAGTACACCTCCGAGCTCGCCGACGGCACCTACGAGGCCGTGGAGAACCACGTCGCCGAGGGGGTCGGCGGCCAGGCCCGCTACGAGATCGATCACATGTTCTCGGTCGGCATGGAGGGGCCGGGGCAGATCTATGTCCACGCCTCGGACGCCTCGACCTCGCAGCTCGCGCGCATGGCGGAGAAGGGGACGGCCATCGCCTGGTCGCCGCGCTCGAACCTCGATCTGTACGCGAACACCACGCCTGCCGACATCGGCGCGCGGCTGGGCGTCCCCATCATGCTGGGCCCGGACTGGACCTGGTCGGGCTCGCACAACCTCCCGGAGGAGCTGTCCTGCGCCCAGGAGTTCCTGTCGGCGCGCGGGAACTTCGGCGAGGGTGGCGTCAGCGACCAGATGCTGCACGGCTGGGTGACGGGTCAGGCGGCCGAGGTGCTCGGCGCGGACGGGGAGCTGGGCGCGCTGATCGTGGGCGCTCAGGCGGACATCTCCGTGTTCACCTGGTCGGCCGAGCCCTATCGCTCGGTCATCCAAGCCGGCGCCACGGACGTCAAGCTGGTGGTCCTGGCCGGCCGCGCCCTCTACGGCCTGCCCGAGCCCGTCGCGCAGCTCAATGATCAGGCGGACTGGTGCGAGAGCATCCCCGTCTGTGAGCAGGAGGGGCAGGAGCGCCTCATCTGCTTGAAGGCCGCCGAGTCGGGCACCGACGCGCAGACGGTCGCCGAGGTCGAGGGGCTGCTCAGCTCCGGCCTCGCCAGCACGGAGATGCCCGAGAACCTGGCCTACGCCGCCGAGCTGCTCGGCCTCTGGCTCTGCGAGGACGATCGCGTGACCTGCGATCCCGGGACCTCCTCAGACGGCGATGACGACGGCGACGGCGTCGCGGACAGCGGCGACCTCTGCGTCGGCGCCTGGGATCCGCTGCAGGACGACCAGGACGGCGACGGCGTCGGCGACGTCTGCGACGCCTGCCCGCTGGCGCCGGGGACGGAAGACTGCCGGATGGACCCCGAGGACATCGACGACGACGGCACGCGCAGCGAGGACGACGTCTGCCCCTACCTGTACGACCCGGACCAGACGGACACCGACGGCGACGGTCAGGGCGACCTCTGCGACCGCTGCCCGGAGGTCTCGAACCCCGACGACGGCGCCTGCCCCGTGAGCCTGGTCTCGTTGTCCGACGAGTCCCACCCCGATCACCCCGCGGAGGGCAGCTCCGTGGCGCTCGAGGGCCTGGTCGTCACGGGCGTGCGCGAGGGATCCGGGTACTTCGCCCAGGATCCTTCGGTCACCGAGTTCGGCGGCGTCTGGGTCTATGACTACGGCGAGGCCGCGGTGGCGGTCGGCGATCAGGTCTCCGTCAGCGGCGTCTACGAGGAGTATTACGGCCTCATCGAGATCTTCGAGGGCGTCACCGAGGTCACGGGCGTCGGCTCCGTGCCGGACCCCATCGAGATCTCCGACGCCTGCTCGATCGCCACGGGCGGCGCCGACGCCGAGCGCTACGAGGCCATGCTGGTCCGCGTGAGCGGGGTCAGCGTCACCAACGAGAACCCGGACGCGCCGGACGACTACTCGGAATTCGAGGTCGCCGGCTGCCTGCGCGTGGACGAGCTGCTCTGGCCCACGGACGTGGCGTGGCTCGACCGCACGGTCGGCACCTCCTACGGGGCGATCACCGGCGTCCTGAACTACGGATACGAGAACTTCAAGCTGCTCCCGCGCGGCGCTGACGACGTCGAGTAGCCAACCCTCGCCGTGGG
>CAZKWG010000807.1:0-3592 GCA_964556105.1 uncultured Enterobacterales bacterium
CGTCCTCGGTGGGGATAGGGCGGGGTGAGCGGGTGTGTGCCATGCCGCATTCATCTCAGGGCACGGGCTCTTTGGCCGTATCAGTTCTCCGGTTTCTGGGCTGATCAGTTCTTCAGGGGGTGTCTGAAAGTCGGCGGGCGAGGCTGGGGCTCAGGGGCGACGCGTGTCACTTCTTATTTCGCGTGTCAGTTCTCCATAGTGGGCGGGGGAGGCTGGAGATCGGAGGTGTCAGTTCGCGAGAATTTCGCGGGATCGGGCTGGACGAGGCTCTTCATGGGCTGAATGGCTAGTCCGAAGCGGGTGGAATCTTGACATGAGCTAGCCCCAAATGCTATGTACTGTAACGAGGTTTACCTCTTATGAGCTGGTTCCAGGTCGCCCAGGGTATCTACTACGCGCTGTCCGGTGCTCACATCTTGTCGAGTTGGGGAGACGAATTCGATTACGCCCAACGACAGAGCCCGAATGCACTCCCATTGCGTGGCCGGGTGGCGATGACAGCAGCAGGAATCTCCAACACCGGGTTCCTTGGATTCCAGGCTGGCCTGCACTTGGATCAGCGTGTTGACGAGACGCATTGGGCCACACGGGTGCCGTTCGAGTGCCACTTTCGAAGGAAGAGGCAGGATTGGCCCGACGGGCGGCCGCCCGGCGTGCCTGCCGAAGTTGAGTGGTTCCTCATGCTGCGGTGGTATCATCAAGAGGATCCGCCAAGTCCTGGCAGCCTTCGGCCCTGGACCAAGTTCCAGGAAGATTCGATTCGCTTCGTCGGAAAGGACGATTTTACCGAAGTTACCGTCGAAGCGATGCAGGACCAGAACACAAGTGGCGGCGCTTTCGTCTCGCTCTCGGACACCAGCGATCAAGCAAGCTCTATCAATGTCGCCGCCGCTCCAGAGCATCCCAAATTCTTTCGCGTGGTTCATCCGCCAAGCAGCGTCGGGCCGCTGAGCCCGCTGCGACTCTCGTGGTCCGCCGAGATCGTGCCTGGTCCAAACCTGACAAAGAGGGAACTGGCGAAGTGGTTCAACCCTAAGGACCCAAAGTCGGTATCCTTCCGCGTTGTGCAGGAGTCCATATCTGCATACCAGGAGATTGACTACGATTTCTTCGTGTAGCCGCCCACTCCTGATGTTGCGGCCGCTGCGGGGAACGCAGGGAATGGAAGCGCCAAGAGGAATCACTCGTAGCGTTTATTGAGCAGGTCGGCACGCGAGGAATGTCATTTCTGAATTGATCCACTAGGCCGTCAAGGTCGGGAGGTCCAAGGCCCCTTCCGCCTCGATCTGGACTGCCAGCCGATACCCACTCCCGACCCGCTCGACCAGCTCTACCGGCTTCCACCCGGCCTTCACCGTCGCCTTCCGGGCGGCGTCATTCATCCGCTTGACCTGCGTGCGCACGTCGCCCTCGTCCAGGTGCAGCTCCATGAGCGCGGCCTCGCCGAGCAGGCGCTGGGTCGTGTGCCCCTTGCGCTCCTCGCGTCCATGCCGAGCGTCCTCCTGCGCCAGATGCACGAACACCGCCAGCAGCGCGCGTAGCGCCTTCGCCTGGGGCGCCAGGACCGGCACATTCCCCAGGTAGACCGTGCTCCCGCGCAGGGACAGCCGGCTCAGCGCCTCCTCGGGTCGGACCAGCCGCGGCACCTCCCTCGGCGTCGGCGCGGGCGCCGGCAGCGCCTCCACGATCTCCCCTCCGCCATGCCAGGCCACGCCGAGCGTGGTCGCGTCGGCCAGCACCTCGGATACCGGCACCCCCACGCCCTCCTCGCCGTCGAGCTTGATCCAGGCCGTCCGCCTCCCCGGTCCCAGCGCGGGATCGAAGCCCGAGTCCGGCCCCAGCAGCGGCCGGAAGGCCACGAAGTGAACGCCCGCGGCGGTGCGGGCCATGAGCACGCCGGGCTCACCGCTCACGCCGTCCACGGTCGCGAGCCGGGCCACGGCCCGCACGATCCACAACCAGAGCTGGTCCAGGTCCAGCCTCACCCGCGCCCGCTCGACCAGCGGCAGGCGGTAGAGCCCCGGCCGCCAGGTCCGCTCACAGCTCGGGCAGCACGCCTCGGCGTCGGCGTGCTGGAGCAGGGGATCGGCCGGATTCACGCTCGCCCAGCCGAGCGCGATCTCGCCGTCGCAGTCCAGGTCCTCTACGCCGCATGCGTGATGGTCCACATACGGCGTGCCGCAGCGCATCGCCGCCGCCCTGCTCACCGTGATCAGCCCCTCCCGCTCCAGCTCCGCCCACGCCGCCCGGGTCCACGGCGCCAGCGTGTCCACGACGGGGCTCAGCAGCGCCCGCCACCAGGCCGTCGAGCCCTTCGCCGGCCCGCGCTCGTCGCCAACGCCCGTCCGCGCCCGCGGCCCCGGTCGAGGCACCAGGCTCACGTTCATGTGCCGCCGCACGTAGTCCTCGAAGCGCCGAGCCACGTCCTTGTCCCGGTCGCGGTCGGAGTACCACAGCACCGGCCGCCCGTCCTCCAGGTCCGGCTCCACCGTGAACCGATAGCGCCCCTCGAAGCCGATCTTCATCGAGCGCACGTCCCGCCAGTCCATCGCCAGCGGCATCAGCCTGCGCTGCTCGATGACGCTGAGCTCGGCCCTCGCGGCGCCATGCGAGCGCAGGGTGATCGTGCGCAGGTCGTGGCGCCCTGGCTGGCGAGCCGTGATCTCCAGCAGCGGGAACCGGTCGTCTCCGGGATCGCAGGCGGCGGCGACGAATCTGCCCATGTGCGCCTCGTCCAGCGTGTCGTGGGCGGGCACGAAGCGCACGTCCCGGCCGCAGGCGGCGCGCAGCATCGAAGTGGCGAGCGCCACGCCGCGCCCGACCTCGCCGTCGCAGACATCCAGCCTCGCGCCGTCCTGGGTGAGCGCCAGCAGCACCCAGCTCGCCACGCGCCCGGTCACCTGGCCGCCGCTCTCGGTGTCCAGCGTCTCCCACCAGGCCGGCTCGCGCAGCCCGAACAGCAGCTCGCCGGTCTCCTCCCGCTGGAGCACGGCCCGTAGGCGGACCTCGTGGAAGGTGGTCGAGCCGCGCAGCTCGCCCAGCGCGCGCTCGGCGAACTCGGCCCAGGTCTCGGGCTCCAGGTCGGGCAGGCGCCGCACCTTGCCGGCGATCCGCCAGCTCACCCGCCGCCGGCTGTGCCAGCGATCCCAGAGCAGCACCGAGAGCAGGTGCTCGGGCGCCAGCCCGTAGAGCATCACCGCGACGGGCAGCCGGTGGAGCCGCCCGCCGGGCGTGCGCCAGCCCAGCAGGGTCTCCTCGTCGATCTGCTCGCGGGCGACGATCTCCAGGGCGGCCGTCTTCTTGTGCTCCAGGAAGCGGGCGACCAGGAGCAGGTGCCGCTGGACCATCGGCGTCGCGTAGCGCACCCCGAGCAGGTCGGAGAGCAGCTCGCGGCCGGGCAACTCGCGACCATGCTCAGCGAGGGCCTCGCAGAGGGCGCGCTCGGGCAGGCGCATGACCTCGTCGAAGCACTCCAGGCGCAGGTCGCCGAGCCAGAGCGCGCGGTCTGGGGGCTGGTGGAGATGGGCGGCGTTCAAAGCGGAGGAGGGAAGGCGAGGGCGGGTCAGCATCAAGCGGACTCCAGGGTGAGCAG
>CAZKWG010000808.1:0-3588 GCA_964556105.1 uncultured Enterobacterales bacterium
GGGTGGAGGTGTCGCCGACATCGACAGAGGCAAAGTAGTTGGCGAGGCCTACTCCAGCGGAGGGGTCGGAGCTTGAATCCTTCCGTTCAACGGACTCAATGTCAGCCTCTCCAGCCAGGTAAAGTTCACTTAGCGCCGTGGCTTGTGCGCCGCTCACTTCAACATCAAGGCCCGTTGTGCTCGACACATCAGTGATCGTTGACCAGGCCGATCCAAAGCGGATCACGTCCTCTTCAGGTGTAAACCCATCGCGGTTCCATGACAAGTAACAGTTGTAGTCGCAAATGGATGTCCCGCCCGAGGCCAGGTCGCCCAACATATCGCCGTTCCAGAACACCTGCATCGCGGCGGTGTCACCGTCACTCGGCGGAAGAGCCGCCAGAATCCCATTCCGCGCAAACAGATTGTTCACCACGACGATCGTCGTGACATCCGCGCTGTCCCCGCTGTCCACGAGCACCGCCAGCCCGGTCTGTCCGTTGTGCGCCACCGTGTTGTTGACCACATACACCTCCCTCACCGGGTCATAGTCCCCTCCGTCGTCCCCGCTCTTGATCACGATCCCCCTCTCCAGGTTCAGGTACACCAGGTTTCGGTAGATGTATACGCCCGTCGTCGCACGATCCTCGCCCGTGGTCACGTCCCACCACTTCGGCGTGGTCGAACCATGTACGACGTTCTTCGAGTTCGTGACCATGATCCCGGTCCCGTTCGAGAAGATGCGGTTCCGGTAGATGTAGATCTCCTTCGACCCGTCATCAATCTGCACACCCGTCCGCCAGCGGTGCCCCCAGATCCGGTTCCGACGTATGACCGTCTGCGGACGTGAGGCGCTGGTCCGAGGACGCACGCCCTTCAGATCGATGCCGTTCTCGCCGAACGCCTCGCTGCCGCCGGACGTGCCTCCGGAGTCGTAGTACAAGTAGTACCCGTTAGCGTCCAAGGTGCACGGGCTCTCCGTCCGATCCGCGCAGGGATGAACCAGCGTGACGCCCCCACACACTGACGAGGTGACGAACTCCGAGACCACCTCTGCGCCGGTCGTGTCGTCCACGCAGAACTTGTTGTGGGTGTAGATGTAATTCTTCTCGATCAGGTGCCCGGACGATCCGCCGTCGGAGACGATCCCGTCCACGCCGCGCTCCCCGTCTCCGTACAGGTGGTTCGAGGCGATGGTGCAGTTGGTAGCGAGCGGTCCCAGCATGATGTCGCCGCCCGCCGTGTTGTACCCGATGGAGCGGATCGAGCAGTCGGACACGGTGATGTAAGCCGGATAAGCGCCGGTCGCGTCCAGGGTGTTCAGAGCATCCTGGGCGTCCTGGGAGATCGCGTCGGCGTCAGCCTGCGGCACGCCGATGTAGACGCCGAAGATGGCGTGGTTCTTCAGGCTCAACGCCGTCAGATCGATGTTGCGCGAGGCGCCGGTCACCTTGACGCCCATGCCAAAGCCCCGAACGCGCAGCGTCGTCACGGTGACGTGGCAGCAGCTCTTCAGGTGCACGCCGACCCGCTCGTCGCTGTAGAGCACATTCTCGGTATCGGGGCGGGTCCCCTTGATGAACGGCCCCAACCCTTCGGCGGGCCCGCCACCCCCGACTCCGCCGAACTGGTCCCAAGAGGCGATCAGCAGTGGGTCGTCGCTGGCGCCTTTGAAGCCTTCGATGTACAGGGCCGCGTCGCCAGACGCGAGCAGGCTCCAGTCTACCCCTTCTTCCCTGCCATCCCAGGTCTGCTCCATGGCCAGCAGCACCGCCGCCCCCGCGATGCAGGTGCCCGGCGTGACCCCCAGCTCGGTGTAGATATCGCTGTTCAGCCACTGCGCCGCCGCCGCCAGGGTCTTCCAGGGCTTGATGTCCCACACACGGCCGACCCGCTCGATCCGCCCCGAGTTGACGACATCGTCGCCATCTCCTGCATCCACGAAACGATAGCCCTGGAAGGGGCTGAGATCGACCCGCGCCTCCTCGCAGCCGCAAGGGTTGGTCAGCCCCGAATCGACCCCCGGGAGCGGCTCCTCTCTCTTGACGGGCCCACCTGCCGGGAGGCCGATCCCAGCGGACGCGAGGCGCGCCGCGCGCTGCTCGTCGGGCCAGACCTCTCTTCGCGAGCGGAGGGTGCGCATGCGCGACACGCTCGCCTCCGACCGGGCGCGCAGCCCCGATCGCAGCGCGGACAGGGCCCGCTCCGTCACCTCTACGCGCTGGCCGGCGAGGCTGGCTCTGGACGCCTCGTCCAGGCCCAATGCACGCGCCAGCCAACTTCCGTCGACCGTGGTCGTCGGGGCGGCGACCTCTTGAGACGCGGACGACGCAGCGTCGCAGGAGCAGTCCTCGGCGCCCGCCAGCGACGAAGTCTGCTGCTCGTGTTCGTCACCAGGGTTACGAAAGCCTGCCCAGAGATCCGGCCTCGGGCGGACCTCTCCCTTGCAGCCGCCGGGCTTCTGTCCCGGCGTCGCCCAGCGCTCGGGCGAGAGCGAGCAGGACGGCGCGTCCGGCTCACCGGACAGCGCCACCTGAGACCAGTCGATGCCGGGAAGCCTCATGGCGACCTCAGGCCTTCGCCACGACGTCGATGGAGACGATCGCGTCGGTCTCCAGCGTGCCGGAGAGCGACCAGCGCAGCAGCCGCGTGAACGGCGACCGGTGCAGCCAGGTCTTGCCGGTCTGGGTGAGGTCGATGCTGACGGCCGGATCGAAGGCAAGGTAGTGGTCGGGGTCATTGATAGCCGCGTGCTCGAGGACCAGCGCCGGATCGGTGCCGGTCGCCGCCTGCTCCACGGAGATCACCAGTTCGAGGCTGTTGTAATCGCCGACGTCGGGCGCCTCGCTCAGGCTCATCGTCTGTCCCGCGCTCAGGGTGCGCTGGTCCAGCCAGCGGAGGATCAGGGTGCGCATGGGGTTGCTCCTTTGAATCCGAGTTTACTGGCTGACGAGCTGAACGAGCAGGACGGCGCTGATCGTGGCGCTGTAGACGCCCGACACATTGTCCTTGTTCTTCACCAGGAGCTGAAGGCGGGAGTTCAGGTTGAAGTTGAGGATGGTCGAATAGGCCGCGTGGCGAAGGGAGCCATTCGCGGTGATGTTCGCCGTATTCTGAGGGCCCAGCTTGAGGAAGGAGCCCTGATGTCCGCGGTCGAAGCCGCTCAGAAAGCCGATGTTCCACTCGAAGTTACCTGAGGCCGGCGCACCCTCCGTCAACGTGAGCAGCGTCATGGACTCCGCGTAGGGCAACAGCTCGGTGAAGGCTGGCACGTCGAGGTCCAGATAGATTGAGGTGTCTGTCCCGTCAGTGGACGCCTTGTAGCCCTTCAACAAAGGGATGATCTGGACGCGAGAGGAAAGTTTGGGATTCACGGTCGCTCCTCACAAAGGTTCAAGGAGAGCCGGCCCAAGGAGAGCCGGCCCAAGGAGAGCCGGCCCTTCACGACCCTACCACGACACCGCCTCAGGTCACCCCCTAGTTGGTAAAGTTTCCGTCAAGCCCCCTCCAGACCACCCACCCACCCCCCCCCCCCCCGCGCCCCCCCCAGGGGCCCCCACACCCCCGCCCCCCCCCCCCCCCCCCCCCCCGGGAGGGATGGGGGGCGAG
>CAZKWG010000809.1:0-3586 GCA_964556105.1 uncultured Enterobacterales bacterium
CAGCTCCCAGGCGCAGATCGGTGCGTTCGCTCAACGGATGCCTCGCTGACGGACGGGTCCGTCCTGACCGGGTCGGATGCGCTCCATCAGCTCACGCTCGGGGGGCTCCGCCCCGCGCAGCTGGTCCGGCGTGGACGGCTGCCCGGCCATGAGGCGCTGCCCGGTCCTGGGCAGGAGCTGGGGGTGAGCGAGGTAGCCCCGCGGCGTCAGCCAGAGAAAGGTGCAGCCCGGCCCGACCTGCTGAGACCACACCGGCTCGAGCTTGGAGCGCTCCATCAGCTCTTCGAGGTTCTGCAGCGAGCGCGGCCAGCGGTAGCGCCAGGCGGGGTCGCGGTCGCCACAGTGGTACTCGGCGAGGGCCTCTACCCGCTGGCTCATCGGGATCTGCTGGTCGCGGATCGTGTACAGCCGCACCCGCGTCTCGCCGCTCAAGAACAGCTCCAGATAGCCAGGCTCCTCGCCGAAGGGGGCGAACAGCCCCTGGTCCGCGACCACGGTGCAGCGCTGAGGGGGCGTGTTCTCACCGCAGGTGGCGTCTACCAGCGCCTCGATCTCCTCTTCCCCGAAGCCATCCAGCGGGCGGTACGCGCTGAGCACATGCGGATCGATCGGGATCTCGCGCAGGCCGGGCACGGCGCGCAGGAGCGAGCTCTGGTCGGGGGGCGAGATCCATTGGAGGCCCCAGGCGGGAAGGAACGCCAGCACCGCCAGCGCCGCGCCCGCGGTCGGCGCGATCCGGGACAGGCCCGCCGCCGCCAGCAAGGCCAGGGCAGGACAGAGCAGCGTGAAATTGTCCAGCCCGGCTCTGGAGACGAGCCAGAGCCCGAGGCTCGCGACCACCCACAGGCCCGCCAGCTTCAACAGGTCCGAGGCCGGATCCGGCAGGCGAGGCAGGGTGTTGTCCTTGCGCGCTCGCTGCCATCCCAGGGCGCCGGCCGCCAGCCCCAGCACCGCGACGACGCCTGGGAGGGCCCCGAGCAGCATCTGGAGCTGCATCCCCAGCTCGGGCAGGAGCGTGTCGTAGCGGTCGCGGGCCAGCGCCTTGAGCTGCAGGTACTCGCCGATACGGCTGGCTGCGACCGCCGCGCCCGCCAGCCAGGCCAGGCCGATGCCCAGCAGACGCCCCTTCTGCAGCGGCCTGCCGCCTCGCCGGGCGCGCAGATGCCTCACGAGGAGCAGCGCGGCCAGCGAGCCCACCCAGACCAGGCCAGAGGGCCTCAGCGCCAGCGTCAGCGCTCCCAGTGCCCCCATCCCCACCGCGGTCCTGCGGCGGCCCAGGTCAGGATCGTCGACCCACAGCGCGAGCGCGGAGAGCACCAGCGCGGCCTCCGGCACATGAATCCAGCTCGTGCGCCCGGAGAGGAAGACGCCTGGCATCGCCGCGGTGAGCGCCACGGCGATGAGGCCCCCCCCGTCCCCGGCGATCCAGCGCCCCAGCCGATAGACGCCGACCAGCAGCAGCAGCACCCAGAGCACGCCCGGCAGAAGAAAGGTGTCCTGGCCACGCCCGAGGACGGCCATGATCCCGGCCAGCAGGAGGTGGTACCAGCCCGTGGGCTGGAACACCGTGTGGGCCCACTCGTCCAGCGTCCCGGGCGTGCGCCCCATCACCAGATCGAAGGCGTGGGGCACGCCGGAGTAGTACATCCCGAGGTCGCCCGGCACCCGGTCGTCGGAGATGATGAAGCGCGCGTGGGCGTGAACCGTGAGCACGATCAGGCCCGTCGCGATGGCGCGCAGCGGCTGGATCTTGTAGGCGGGGCCCGGGGTCTGGATGGCGTGCTCCATGCGGCCGGCCTTTTTAGCCGAATCCTGGAAGCCCGGCCACAGGCCAGCCGAAGCGCAGGAGGATCGACGCACCCACAGCGGCGGGGTAGCCTACCGGCGGAGGTCGGGATGAGCGACTACTACAAGGCGGAGCACCTGCCCAGGTTCGCCGAGATAGGGGAGGGGAGTCCCGAGCTGGCGCAGAAGTTCTTCGCCTGGTACAACGCGGTCTTCGCGGAGGGCGCGCTGAGCGCCCGCGAGAAGAGCCTGATCGCCCTGGCCGTCGCGCACACGGTCCAATGCCCCTACTGTATCGACGCCTACAGTGAGGACTGCCTGTCCAGAGGAGCCGACCTCGATCAGATGACGGAGGCGCTGCACGTGGCCGCGGCCATCCGGGGCGGCGCCAGCCTGGTTCACGGCGTCCAGATGTTGGACCATGTCCACAAGAAGGGCATGTAGTCGTGGACAACGGCTTCGACGGCTCGAGCCCCCAGGAGGTCCCCTCAGGTCCGCGGGCAACCCGCTCGCTTCGCGCCCGCGCCCTCTCGTTGGCGAGCCCGCGCGCGCAGCTCCAGCTTCTCGCCGAAGAGGCGGCGCACCTGGACGTCGAGGGTGCGCTCGCCCGAGCCGGCTCGACGGGCGGGCTCTCGCTCGGGGAGCTGGAGGTCCTTCAGCTCAACGTGGGCCGCCTGTGCAACATGACCTGCCGGCACTGCCATGTGGACGCCGGGCCGGATCGGGTCGAGGAGCAGATGTCCTGGGAGACCATGCGGACCTCCCTGGGCCTGCTGGAGCGGGTACCCTCGATCCACACCGTGGACATCACGGGCGGGGCGCCAGAGCTGAACACACACTTTCGTGATCTCGTCCAGGCGGCCGTGGACGCGGGCAAGCACGTCATCGACCGCTGCAACCTCACGATCCTGGAGCTGCCCCGCTACGCGGACCTGCCCGAGTGGCTCGGCGAGCGCGGCGTGGAGCTGGTCTGCTCGCTCCCGCACCCGCGGCAGCGAAACACCGACGCCCAACGCGGCGAGGGGACCTTCGCGCGCTCGATGGACGCGCTGCGTCGCCTGAACGCCGCGGGCTATGGGCTCGGTGACCCTCGACGTCGGCTCACCCTCATGCACAACCCTGCGGGCGCCTGGCTGCCCGGCGCGCAGGACGCCATGGAGCGCGAGTGGCGCGACGAGCTGGGGCGTCGGCAGGGCGTGCGCTTCGACCGCGTGATCGCCCTGAACAACATGCCGATCTCCCGCTTCCTGGAGTGGCTGGTCGAGAGCGGAAACCTGGGGTCCTATCTGGATCGCGTTCACGCCGCCTTCAACCCCGCGGCCGTCTCGGGGCTGATGTGTCGGAACACCCTGTCCGTGGCCTGGGATGGGCGGCTCTACGACTGCGACTTCAACCAGCAGCTCGAGCTGACGCTGGACCTGGGCGAGCGGGCTCCCCATGTCTCCGAGCTCGACGCCGATGGGTTGACCACCCTCCTGGGGCGCCGCGTGCGCACCGAGCGGCACTGCTATGGCTGCACCGCGGGGGCCGGGAGCTCCTGTGGGGGCGCGACCGCGGGGTGATCGCGAGGCTCGTCGCGCGGCGCGGGCGCCCGGTCGCGCGGTGACCGGCGCGAAACTTCTGGGCGCGACCTCCAGCGACCCCTGGAACCCGCGCGGAGCTTCTGGGCGCGGCCCTCGGTGACCCCTGGACCCCGCGCGGAACTTCTGGGCGCGGCCCTCGGTGACCCCTGGAACCCGCGCCGAACTTCTGGGCGCGGCCCTCGGTGACCCCTGGACCCCGCGCGGAACTTCTGGGCGCG
>CAZKWG010000810.1:0-3585 GCA_964556105.1 uncultured Enterobacterales bacterium
CCACGAGGTGGGCCCAGCGCCCCGCGACGGCCGGCCCCACCAGGCGCGCCACGCCGCCCTTGACCCGCGCCACGAAGACGGCTGTGCCGTCCACCAGCGCCAGCGCGAAGCCCTCCGCGCGCACCCCTCGACCCAGGATGACCCCCTCCTCGCCGTTCACCAGCGCCTCTACCGTCCATGGGCCGCGGCTGGGATCGAGGCCCAGGGCGCGCGGCGCCAGGATCGCGGAGCGCCCGTCGAAGCGCCGCAGGCGTCGTCCGCCCTCGTCCCGCAGCGCCGTCCCCAGCGCCACGCCCTCGTGCCCATGACCGGAGGCGTCGATCACCACGTCGCCCTGGTCCTGGGCGAAGTCATAGTCCAGCACGAAGGTCCCGCTTCGCGTCGCGGCCCGGTCGGGCGGGGGCGGCGTGTCCTGGCTCCAGCCGATCGCCTCGGCCTGGCGCGCCAGCTCGGCGTGCAGCGTCTGCGAGAGGTCCGCGTGCCGGGGCGAGCGGGCGAGGTTCTGGTGCTGCTCCGGGTCCTCCTGAAGATCGTAGAGCTCCTCGCGCTCCTCGCTCCCGGGGTAGGTCGTCAGCGTGTAGCGGGTGGTTCGCAGGCCGAGGATGTCCGGCATCGACCCGTGGCTCTCGCTGAACTGCTCATAGACGAAGCTGTCGCGGAGCGTCTCGGCGCGCCCGTCCAGCAGCGGCACGAGGCTCTGGCCCTGCATCGGGGCCTGGGCGGCGCCCCCCAGCGCCACGAAGGTGGGCGCCAGATCGATGTTCAGGGTCAGCGCGCGGACGCGCTCCCCCGTCTTCGCCAGCGGCGGGTAGCGCATCACCAGCGGCACGCGGATCGACGGCTCGTACATCGTGATCTTCTCGTACAGGCCGTGCTCCCCGTGCTGGTAGCCGTTGTCCGCGCTGAACACGACGACGGCGTGGTCCAGCCGCTCGCCCAGGGCGTCGAGCACGGCGCCGACGCTGTCGTCGACCGACATCAAGGTCTCGAAGTAGCGGCGCATGAAGCGGGCGTGGGCGGCGGGGCTCTTCGCGCTGCGGCGGGCCCGGTCCTTGATCCAGTCCGGGCGCCCGCGGCCGCCGAGCGGCGGGGGCGGCGGGACCTGCTCCTGGCTCAGCAGCCCCGCGTGGCGCTGCGCGGGCTCGAAGGGCGCGTGGGTGGCCTTGTGCGCGAGGTAGAGCAGGCGAGGCTGGGCGCTGGGCTCGCGGAGGAAGCGCACCGCCTCCGCCGTGAGCAGATCGGTGGTGTAGCCAGGCACCACGCGCTCCACCCCGTCCACGTTCAGGGTGGGGTTCGTATACGTGGCCTGCCCACGAAAGCTGACCCAGCGATCGAAGCCGGGTCGGGGCGCGGCGCTGTCGTCCATGTGCCACTTGCCCACGTAGGCGGTGCGATAGCCCGCGTCGCGGAGCAGGGCGGGGAAGGTGGCGAGGTGCGCGGGCAGGGCGCGGAAGCGGTTGTCGACGACGCCCGTGGCGTGGGGGTAGAGGCCGGTGAGTGTCGCGGCGCGCGAGGGCGCGCAGAGCGAGAGCGTGACGAAGTGCTCGTCGAAGACCACGCCCTCGCGCGCGAGGCGGTCGATGTGCGGCGTGCGGGCGAGCGGAGACCCGGTGAAGCCCAGGGCGTCGGCGCGGAGGTCATCGGCCAGGACAAAGACGATGTCGGGCCGCTCCGCTCCGGCCCAGGCCTCGGAGAGCGCGAGCGGGGTGAGCGCCGCGCCAGCCAGGAAGCGTCTTCGGGTGAGCATGGTTCGCGTCCTCGTTCCCCCAGTCTACGGGACCGGAGCGTCGCGGGGATCATCGCGCCGCCGCGCCGGTCTCGATCAGGTCGTCTCCTGCCGCCGCACGAGCCGGGCGTAGGCGCCGCCGCGCGCCATCAGGTCCCCGTGCGTCCCGCGCTCCACGATCCGGCCCGCGTCCAGCACGACGATCTCGTCGGCGTCGCGGATGGTGGAGAGCCGGTGGGCGATGGCCAGGACCGTCCGCCCGCGCATGAGCCGGGTCAGGGCCTCCTGGACGGCCGCCTCGCTCTCCGCGTCCAGGGCGCTGGTGGCCTCGTCCAGCACCAGGATGGGGGCGTCGCGCAGCAGCGCCCTGGCGATGCACAGCCGCTGGCGCTGGCCACCGGAGAGGCGCATCCCCAGGGTGTCGATGCGCGTCGCGTATCCCTGCGGCAGGGCGGTGATGAAGGCGTGCGCGTTCGCCGCTCGCGCCGCGGCCTCGACCTCCGCGTCCGTCGCGTCGAGCCCGAGCGTGAGGTTGGCCCTCACCGTGTCGTCGAAGAGGAAGGTGTCCTGGGTGACGATGGCGACGTGCCGGCGCAGCGAGGTCAGCGTGTAGTCGCGCAGATCCCGGCCCTCCAGGACGATCCGTCCCTCGCTCGGATCGTGGAAGCGGGGCAGCAGGCTGGCCAGCGTGCTCTTGCCCGCGCCGCTCGCTCCGACCACCGCCACCGTCCGTCCCGCGGGGAGGTCCAGCGTCAGCCCGGTCAACACGGGCGCGGCAGAGTCCCCCGCGCGAGCGGGGTAGGCGAAGCTGAGACCCTCCAGCCGCAGCGCCGCCGATCGGGTCGAGAGGGTCACCGTGCCCTGGTCGCGCACGCTGGGCTGGGCGTCGATCAGATCGAAGAGGGTGTCCGCGCTGACCAGTGCCCGCTGGAGCAGGCTGTAGATCTGCGCCACCCCCTTGAGCGGGTCGTTGAGCAGGCCGATGGCCACCAGGAAGGCGATGAGCGCGCCCGGGGTGAGCAGGCCCTGGAAGACCTGCTGCCCGCCCACCCAGACCACGCCGCCCACGCCGATGGCGGCGACCAGCTCGATGACGGGGCCCGGCAGAAGCTGCGCGAGGGAGGCGCGGATCTGGAGCTGGCGCTGCGTGTCGTTGAGGGCCTCGAAGCGCGCCGTGAGCGTGGGCTCGGCCCCGAAGCCCTGCACGACGCGCACGCCGCTCAGGCTCTCCTGGGTCAGCGCGGAGAGGGCGGCCAGGTTGTCGTTGGCGCTGCGCGAGGCCTCGCGCAGCCGCGCGCCGAAGCGGGCGATGGGCCAACCGACGATCGGCAGGAGGATCAGCGCGACCACGGCGAGCTGAGCGTTGAGGTAGAAGGCGCTGCCGACCAGCACCGCCAGGGTGGCCGGCTTCTGGATGGCCGTCACCACGCCGCTCACCGCGTACTGCACGCTGGCGGCGTCGCCCGTCAGCCGGCTCACCAGCTCGCTCGCCGGGTGCGCCTGATGCCAGCCGACGTCCTGCCGCAGCAGGGCTGAGAAGAGCTCCCGCCGCAGGCGCGCGATCACGTCGAGCGCCACCGCCCGGGTCAGCAGCCCTCGGCCCACGTTCAGCGCCCCGCCCAGCAGGTAGAGCCCGATCACCGCGACGGGCATCATGCCCAGCAGCACCGGGTCGCGCGCGATCTGCTATGCCAAGCGCACGCTCGAGATCCTCGACCGCCTGGGCTGCGGCGATCCGGTGGTCGACCGCGGCATCGGCTGGCGCATCGGCAAGGTGTTCCACCGGGACCGCCTCGCCTATCAGTTCGACCTTCTCCCGGAAAGCGGGCATCGGCGGCCGGCGTTCGTCAATCTGCAGC
>CAZKWG010000811.1:0-3584 GCA_964556105.1 uncultured Enterobacterales bacterium
AGGACGGCGGCGAGCACCTGCACCAGCGCGCCCGCCAGCTCCACGCCGCGCAGATCGTGGCTGGTGTACACGCGGCAGAGCGAGGAGTGCAGCGCCGTCTGCGTTCGCGCGCAGACCTCGTCGAAGGCGCTGGCGATGACCAGCGCCGAGGGGCGGCGCTTGAGGACCTCGGCGGCGAGGGCGGGGCCGGACATCGCGCCGACCCTCAAGCAGGCGCTCTCCTGCTGAACCACCTCCGTGAGCCAGGCGCCGGTGTCGGGCTCCAGCCCGCGCGCGGCGATGACCACGCGGCTCTGGGGCCCGGGCTTCGCCATCCGGACCACCTCGCGCACGCTCGCCGGCGGCACCGCGATCAGGGTCAGCTCGGACTCCGCCGCCAGGGCCGCCAGGTTCGGGCTGCCCGGGAAGCCGCCCGGCGGTTTGCCGCGGTAGCCCAGCCGAGGTTGGTGGCCCGCCTCCGCGACCAGGGTGGCCAGCGCGCGCCCCCAGGCGCCGCTCCCGAGGATTCCGACGATCATGGGCTGCCTCCGCGGCTCGAGACCTGCGCCTCGAGACCGTATCCAACCAGGCGGTTCGCGTAGTACAGGGCCAGCTTCGGGTCAACCGTCACGAGGTCCGTGCCCGAGCGGGCCAGGGCGCGTCGGGTGTGGTAGCTGGCGAAGCGGGCCAGCGCCTCCTCGAGCACCGCCAGGGCGCCGCCCGAGGGGAGCGCGTGGCGGATGCGGCTCTCGCTCGCGAGCTGCTCGATTCGCGTGATCACCCGCTCCATCGCCGAGAGCAGGGCGGCGGCGCCGAGGTTGCGCTCGGCGGGCGCCAGCAGCGCGGTCTGGAAGAGGTCCAGGCGCGGATGGCCCGCGCGCAGGAGATTCCAGGCGGCAAAGGCCGCGACGTGGGTGGCCAGCGCGGTGTTGTCGGCCAGGTAGCTGCGCTCGATGGATCGCGCCAGGGCCTCCGTGTAGACGTGGTCCCGCTGCTCATCGCGCACCACCTTGCCTTCGTGGTCCGTGACATAGCCGCGCGGGTCGATGATCGTGCCGCGGGCGTCCAGGCTGTTGCCGTCCTCGTCCAGGCGGTTGCCGAAGACGTCGAGCGGCTCGGAGAAGCGGACGTGAACGCTGGCGTCCATGGCCAGCACCCGGCGGCCGAAGCTGGCCACGGCCCGGCTGTCGGCGAACTCGTCGTCCGAGATGATGTAGCGCTGACGCCCCTCTTCCTTCAGGCTCTCCTCGATGAGGGTCTCGGCCTCGAGCACGAGGCTGCAGGAGAGCACGCAGGGGACGATGGCCACGTCCGGGTTCGGCCGACCGCGCGCCAGGCCCTCCTGCCAGGCGGTGAGCCCGGTGCCCAGCAGGCCCTTCTTCAGCTTCGTCTCGATGCGCCCCGAGCGGCTCCGCGTGCCGCCCGGGAAGAACAGCGAGTGGCAGCGCCGCGAGAGCACCTCGATGGAGTAGTCCTTCAGGACCTCCTTGTAGATCCCGTGCTTCTTGCGGCGATCGACGGTGTAGGCGCCGAGCCGGCTCATGAAGAAGGCCATGGCCGGGTTGGAGAACAGGTTCAGGCCGGCGCCGTAGACGACCGGCGGCAGGCCGGCGGCGTAGAGCGCGTACCCGAGCAGCGGGCTGTCCAGGTTGGAGACGTGGGTGGGCGCGACGATGAAGGTGCGGGTCTCGCTCAGGCCGCGCAGCGCGTCGATGGGCCCTGAGACGACGATGCGGCTCTGCGGGTCGAAGTCGGCGCCGAAGATGTCCATCGGCTGGCTCGCGGTCAGCACGCGGGTCAGCAGGCCGGGCAGGAAGCGCGTCGCGAAGGTGTAGGTGCGCGGCGAGAATCGGTTGTGGACCTCGTTGGCGTACAGGGTCACGAGGTCGAGCGCGGCGCGCTCCTGCTCGGCGCGGCCCTGGTGGAGGGCGCGCGCCAGCGCCTCGATGCCCTCCTGTTCGCCTTCGGCGGGGACGTCGCCCTGCGCGAAGCGGCGGCGCTCCAGATAGACCGCCTCGGCCAGCATGCCGAAGAGCCGATCGTCGGAAAGCACGGAGAGCCGGGCGGCGGCGCGCTCGCGTAGGCTCCTGGAGACGAGATCGTGGGATGGCGTGTCGAAGATGCCGGTCAAGGGCTGCTCCCGAGCCTCCGCGCAGCATAGCATCGTCGAGGTCCGCGCGGTCACGCGTCGCGGGCCCGCCGTTTGCGCCCCCCGCGCCTCTGCTATAGGGATGATCGCGCCGGAACGCCCGGTACCCCGGTCGAAGACGCCTCCGACAAGGAGCCGACCCGATCGAAGGCCTGTCTCTCGGAGGAGATCCAACATGCGGCTCGCCAGTGTGGCTGCCTTCCTGACGCTCGCGGGCTGCGGGACGGTCGGCCTCGATCCGTTCTCGGACTCTGGGGAGGGCGGTGATCTCAGCGACGCGCTGGAGCTCTCTCCGTCCGGTCCGATCAGCTTCGGGAACGTGAGCCCCTTCGCCGACCCCGCGCGGGAGGTCCTGACGATCACGAACGTGGCCTCGGATTCGGTCGCCATCAGCGATATCGGCCTGTCCAGCTCGTCCTCGCGCGCGTTCGGCGTGGACGCGGCCGCCGAGCTCTTCCCGCTGCTGCTCGAGCCGGGCGCCACCTTCGACTTCGAGGTCTACTTTCCCGCCGAGAGCTACCAGGATCGCGACCAGGCCGGCACCTTCAACGGCGCGGCCTCGGTGCTCTTCCAGCCGGACAAGGACGCGGAGGAGGTAGAGATCACGAAGACCGTGACGGGCACGCTCTGCAACGACTACGATCAGAACGGTGAGTGCGGGTAGCCAACCCTCGCCCCCGGCGAGGGCGGGCTATCCGGTCTCCGGGAGCGTGAATGAACGCTGAGCTCCAGGCGATGGTGGCGCGCGCGCTGTTGGCGAGCGGGCTCGAGATCGTAGAGATGGGGGAAGGGACCGCCGTGGTGCGGCTCCCCGAGGGCGAGGAGCACACGGTCGGCTTCGCCAACCTCGCCAGGACGCTGGCGCTGGCGCCGCCCGAGGACCGCCCGCGCGTGCTCGAACGGTATGTGCGCGGCTGGCTCGACCAGGCGCGGCGGGCGGCGCTCGATCAGCCTCGCTCCGTGGACGCGCTGCAGTTCTATCCGCGGCTGCTCTCCCCGGGAGATCCGGCGTTGAAACTGGGCTCGCTGTGGGCTGAGCCCATCGTCGAGGGCGCGCTGCACTACGCGCTCGCCGTCGATGAGCCGGACGCGATCCGCTTCGTCGGGCCGCTGGACCTCCCGCGCTGGCAGCTCCCGCTCCTCGAGGTGAAGCGCCGGGCGATGGAGAACCTCGTGCGCAGCTCGGCGCCGCTCGTCGAGGCCGTCCGCGCGCGCCCCGACCCCTGGGGGCCCTTCGAGGTGTCTACGGGGGACGGCTGGGACGGGGCGCGGCTGCTGATCGCCCACCTGCTCGCGCCGCCGGGTCGTGGCGTGCTGGCCCTCGCGCCGGCGCGGGACCTGCTGCTCTGCGTGCCGGTGCGCGACCCCGCGGCCTTTCCGGCGGCGCGCGCCGAGGCCATCGCGCGGCGGGTCTGGGCGGAGCGCGCCGTCCGAGAGCTGCCCTACCCGCTCTCGC
>CAZKWG010000812.1:0-3574 GCA_964556105.1 uncultured Enterobacterales bacterium
ACCACCACCTGCTCCCAGCCGCGCACGGGGGCGCCGGGGCGATCCGGCAGGGCCTCGCGCTCGGCGTAGTAGCGGTCGAGCCCGGCAGAGCGGATGATCGCCGCGGCCGTCTCGCAGCCTCGGCAGCAGTAGAGCGCGCCCTCCAGCTCCGAGGCGATCGCGGCGCCGCAGTGGGTGCAGGCGCGCGCGCTCACCGCGCCTCCGTCTCGTAGCTCCGGGCGATGGGGTCGTCGGTGCCGACGGCGTACCAGACCAGCACGCCGTTGGCGAGGATGACCGTCGCGAAGCCTAAGATCAGTCCAAGGGTCCAGCGGTTCATGGGCTCAGGCTCCCGGCCCGCCAGGGGCCGCGCCGCCCATGGGGTCGGCGGTCTTGAAGGTGGTCTCGATGTGCACCTCGTCCGAGGGCGACGTGATGTGGACCTGGATGGGGACCGTGCGGTCCAACAGCTCCGGCCGCGGAACGCGGACGACCAGCGGGACGGTGGCGCTCTCCATCTCGTCGAGGTGCAGGTCCTCGACCGTCACCTCGGCCTCGGGCAGGCCGTTCACCGTGACGTGGAAGGCGTCGGGCTGTCCGTCCAGGTCGGGGTGATTGTTCATCACGCGCAGCAGGAAGGTGTTCCGGACGCCGCCGTCCTCGTCTACCGTGAACGTCGTGCCGGGCGCGCGGGCCACCGAGGCGTCGATGGTGGTGTGGGAGCGGACCAGCAGCCCGAACGCCAGGACCAGCGTGCTGAGCAGGCCGGCGTAGACGAAGGTTCGACCGCGGAGAAAGCGCGTCTCGCGGCCCTCGGTTCGCGCCTGGGTGGTGTACTGAACCAGGCTGGGGAGCGTGTGGCGTTTGGCCATCACGCTCTCGCAGGCGTCGATGCAGCGGGCGCAGGCGATGCACTCGAGCTGGTAGCCGTCGCGGATGTCGATGCCCGCCGGGCAGACCACCACGCACTTGTTGCAGTCGATGCAGGCGCCGCCGCCCTTGTTCATGCGCGGCTCGCCGCGCTTGTCGTCGTAGGCGATGACCAGACTGTGGTCGTCGGTCAGCGCGCCCTGGAAGCGGGCGTAGGGGCAGAGGAAATTGCAGAGCTGCTCACGGAACCAGGCGAAGTCCCAGTACAGCACGCCGGTGAACGCCAGGACGAAGCCATACGAGACGGAGCCGGCCGCGCCGGTCCACAGCTCGCGGGCGGGGGCGAAGTAGCTCACCAGCGTCATGGAGACGACGAAGGCGAGGGCGAGGAACGCGCTCCACTTCGCCGCCTTGCGCCAGGCCTTGTCGAAGCTCAGCGGGGCCTGGTCGCGCGCCTTGCGTTGGCCCCGCTCGCCCTCGATCCAGATCTCGATGCGACGGACCCACTCTTCGAGGAAGACCGTCTGCGGGCAGAGGTAGCCGCACCACAGGCGACCGAAGAGCGCCGTGAGGAAGAACAAAGAGAACGCGAGGAACAGCCCGAGGATGACGAGGAAGATGGTGTCGGTCGCGCCGAAGATCTGGCCGAAGAGGAACAGACGTCGGTGAGGCAGATCGATGAGGATCGCCGGATGTCCGCCGATGATGAGCCAGGGCGTGGCGAAGAGGATGATCTGGAGCAGCACCCCAGACACCCGATGAACCTTCTGCCACGTTCCCCGCACCGAGGCGGCGTAGACGTACTCCCTGGCGCGCGCGACCGATCCCATCATCCACCTTCCTGTACAGGAGAGCCCTCAGGCGCCGCGGGTGTGACAGCCTCGGGTGCGGGCGGTGGCGGCGGCGGCGCGGCGGCGGCGGCCTTGCTGGCGCGGTCGTAGACGAAGGCGGCGACGCGGGCCGTCTTCTGCGGGCCGAGCACCTTGCCCCAGGCGGGCATGCCCTTGGTCCCCACGCCCTCGGTCACGGTCTTCAGGATGTCCTCGGGCTGGTTGCCATGGATCCAGGTGCTGTCGACCAGGCTCGGGCCGATGCCGCCCTGCAGCTCGGCGCCGTGGCAGGAGATGCAGGTCGTCGCGTAGATGCCCTGGCCCTCGGCGATCGACGCCGGAGAGAGGTCTACGCCCGTGGCCTTGGGCGGGGGCCAGCGCTCGTTTGCGGCGGCGATCTCGGCGTTGTAGGCAGCGGTCTGCGAGCGCCCGCCGACGAAGTGGTAGTGGATCGCGTAGACCACGCCCCAGGCCATGGTGAAGTAGAAGATCCCCAGCCACCAGCTCGGGAGCGCGTTGTCGTACTCCTCGATGCCGTCGCAGTCGGCCCCGTGGCCGAGGATGACGTCGCGCGTCGGGCCGCCGCTCTTGTTCTCCGTTGTCATGCCTCACCTCCCACGGTCCGCTCACCGTCGTCGTCCAGCGGCATCCGGCTCGCGGCCTGGAAGCGCCCCCGGTTGGAGGGCGCCCAGGCCCACAGGGCCCAGCCCGTAAAAAAGAAGAGGAAGATCGCCGTCATCGTCCCGGCGATCATCCCGCCGGAGGTGGTGCTGGCGATCTCGTGGAGCACGGGGTTCATGGCGCGCTCCCGCTGGCGGCGAGGCTCTGCTGCCCGTCCTTGCCGAGCCGCTGCAGATAGGCGATCAAGGCGATGATCTCCTCGTCGGGCTCCGCCTGGATCTTCGCCGCGGCCAGGCTGGTCACGATGGCCTGGCCCTGCGCTTGGATGGAGGCGCCTACGCCGGCCACGTCGGCGTCCGTGTAGGGGACGCCCAGCGCCTTCATCGTCGAGACGGAGGCCGTCACGTCGTCCACGTCCAACCTGGCGTCATAGAGCCACGGATAGGCCGGCATGATGCTGTCCGGCGAGTAGGTCCGCGGGTTCTCCATGTGCTCGTAGTGCCACGCGTCGGGGTACTTGCCGCCCACCCGCGCCAGGTCGGGCCCGATGCGACGGGATCCGAGCTGGAAGGGGCGGTCGTAGGCGTACTCTCCGGCGCGCGACCAGGGGCCGTAGCGCAGCGTCTCCGAGCGGAAGGGGCGCACCATCTGCGAGTGGCAGTTGTAGCAGCCCTCGCGGACGTAGATGTCGCGCCCCGCCAGCTCGAGCGGCGTGTACGGCGTCACGCCCGCCAGCTGCTCGGGCCCCGCGCTCACCGTGTACATCGGCACGATCTCGACGATGCCGCCGATGCTGATTCCCACCGTGGTCAGCACCGCGAACAGCGCCGCCTTGTTCTCCAGCACGTTCCGGTGCCAGTCCTGGCCAAACAGTCCCATGGTCTGCTCCGAGGGTCCGGTGCTTAGCGAGCGGTCGCGGCGAGCGCGTCCGTCGAGGTGGAGCCCGCCGCCGTCTTGAGGAGGTTCACCGCCATCAAGATCATGCCGGACAGGTACATGGTCCCGCCCACCAGGCGGATCCAGTAGAAGGGGATGAGCCGCGTCACCGTGTCGGTGAAGTTGCTGTAGATCAGCTGCCCGTCATCGCCGACCGCGCGCCACATGAGCCCCTGGGTGATCCCCGCGACCCACATCGAGACGACGTAGAGGACGATGCCGATGGTGGCGAGCCAGAAGTGGGTGGTCGCCCAGCTCTCGCTGTACAGCGGCCGCTTCCACAGCCGGGGAGCCAGCCAGTAGAAGGTCGCGATCACCGCCATGCCCACCCAGCCGAG
>CAZKWG010000813.1:0-3556 GCA_964556105.1 uncultured Enterobacterales bacterium
ACGCACCCGGAGCTGCACATCAGCTTCCTCCGGCCGCTCTCGTCCCTCACCCACTGGGTAGACCACACGCTCTGGCCGGACACCGCCTGGCTGGCCCACCTCCACAACGTCCTGTGGTGGGGGCTCACGATCCTCACCGTGGGTGGACTCCTGCGCGAGGTCCACGGGCCGCGGGCGGTGGCGGCGCTGGGGCTGCTGCTCTTCGTGCTGGAGGACGCGCACGCCTGGCCGATCTGGTGGATCTCCAACCGCAACGCCCTGGTCGCGCTCTGCCTGGGGGCGCTGGCCGCCTGGGGGCACGTGCGCTGGCGGCAGGGTGGAGGCGGCGCGGCGCTGGCCTGGAGCCTGCTCGCCCTGGCGGGCGCTCTGCTGGCGGGAGAGTCCGGGATCGCCACCCTGGCCTGGCTGCTGGCCTGGCAGCTCACGATGGAGCCCGGTCCCCTGCTCCGACGCGCGCTCGCGCTGCTCCCAGCAGGGCTCGTGATCATCGCCTGGAAGCTGGGCTACGGCGCGCTCGGCTTCGGCGCGCACGGCTCGGGCCTGTACATCGATCCAGCGGCCGATCCGCTCCGGTTCCTGGGCGAGCTGGGCGAGCGCGCGCCGCTGCTGGCGCTCGGGCAGTGGACGCAGACGCCCGTCGACGTCGTGGCCCTGGCGCCGCCCGCCGTGATCCGCGGGATGCAGATCGCCGGCATCCTGACCCTGGGCGCGCTGGCGCTCTGGCTGAGGCCGCTGCTGAAGACCAGGGCAGAGGCTCGCTTCCATGCGCTGGCCTTCCTCTTCGCGCTCCTGCCAGCCTGCGCGACCTTCACCATGGCCCGCCTGCTCACCTTCGCCGGCGTCTCCGCCGCGGCGCTCCTGGCGATGCAGGCCGAGCAGGTCGGGCTGCTGTCCTCCCAGGGGCGCGCCGCTTGGAGAACGTCGCTTGTAACGTCTGGTATGCTCGTGTTGCACGGCCCCGTCGCCGGCCTGATGCTGGTCGCCCAGATCATCCTGGTGCCCGGCGCGCTGCGCTGGTTCACCGACCAGGGCGTCGCCCAGGTGACCCGCGAGGCGCCCACCGAGCTGCTCGTCATCGTCAACGGCGACAGCCTGATCACCAGCTACATGCTCCTCCAACCCGGGCAGGAGAGCCCACCGGAGCGCCTCGCCCTGCTCGCCCCGGCGGGCGCGGCGGTGGAGGTCTCCCGTCCCGACGCGGCCACGCTGGAGGTCACCGTCGAGGCCGGCTGGCTCTGGGCGCGCAAGGACCAGCTCATGCGGGACGCGCGCGAGCCCTTCGTGGTCGGCGAGACCATCCAGCTCCCCGATTACCAGGCCGAGATCCGCGCCGTCCTGCCCGATGGCCAGCCCGAGACGGTGCGCTTCACCTTCGCCCGCCCGCTCGCGGACCCCGGCACCCACGTCGTCGCCTTCGACGGACAGGGCTTTGTCCCGTTCAATCTGCCCGTTGGCGCGTCGCGGACGCTGCCCGGCATGGTGCGCTGACCACCTCGCCCGATCCCTGCTATCCTCTGGCGAAGCTCTGGAGCCCCCATGCACCTGCTCGCGCTGCTGCTCGCCTGCGATCCCTCCACCCCGGGCAAGGATCCCATCACGACGCCGGAGGACACGGGGACGCCCGCCGCGCCTGTGACCCTCTCCGTGACGCCCCTGGACGACGGCGCGCTGGACACCCTCGCCGAGGACGCGCTCGCCGCCGCGCCCGCCTGGGTGCGCGCGGACCTCGAGCTCGCCTTTCGCCGCGTGAGCGCGGAGCGCCAGGCCGAGCTGGCCGCGCTGATCGTGGACCTGGACGACCCCTGGCTCACCGACGAGCTGGCGTTCACGATCGCCCACCTCTCGCCGGAGACCCTGGACGACGAGGACTTCGACCCACAGTTGTTGTTGGACAACGTCGAATGGATCCGCGACGTCGATCCCGCGCTGGCCTACGTCGAGCTGGTGGACGCCGGCGAGCCGGGCGTGGATGAGGACTACAGCACCACCGCCCGCTACCAGGTCGAGGTGGGCGGCGTGTTGGAGACCGTGGACCTGCCCACGGAGCACTACTACTGGTACATCGTCCACCCGCGCATCGAGGACGAGCACCCCCTGTACATCGACGCCTGGACCCGCTGCCGCAGCCGCTCGCTGGAGTGCCCGACGTCCAGCGAAGAGGGCGCCTTCTGGCGCAGCTTCCTCTGGGAGGGCGCCGCCACCGACTGCCCCGAGGGCGAGTTCTGCCCCGTGCTGAGCGACGCGATGGGCGAGGCCACCTACCTCTGGTCCGACGCGGGCGGCGGGGTCGGCGCGGTGGGCGCCATCGCCAGCTTCATGCTGTCCAGCGACGAGACGCTGGGGCGCTGGTTCAACTTCGGCGCCGGCAGCGAGCGCAGCATCCAACCCAACCGAATCTACGGCCTGGGCGCCGGGAACTGCGGCGAGTGGGGCGACATGACCACCGCCCTCTCGCGCACCGCGCTGATCCCCAACTACAACGTCGTCCCCTCCTCCTGGGACCACACCTGGAGCGCCTTCTACGACCCGCACAGCGCGCGCTGGGTGCGCTGGGAGCCCGTGAACTGGTGGTTCGACCACGACTACGGCGCGCCCTACGCCAACCACACCACCCGCGGAGACGGGCGCGTCCTCATGGTCACCGAGGACGACACGGACAGCTGGTTCACCATGCAGGTCGTCGTGACGGACGAGAGCGGCGCCCCCGTGGACGGCGCGATGGTCTCGATCTGGACGCCTTACGACACATACTGGTGGTACGCGGGTGAACAGTCCACCGACAGCACGGGCACCGCCTCGTTCACGCTCACCGCCGGCCAGGAGTTCGCCTACCGTGTAGACAGCGCGATCGGCGGCTACCCGGAGGACGAGAGCACGATCACCTACGGCTCGAGCGGGGTCGAGGCCGGCGCGACCGACGTGATCGAGGCGACCGTGGCCGGCACCCTCCCCTCCCCCACCGCGCGGACCCTGGGCGAAGGCACGGTCACCCCCACGATGCAGCTCACGCTCTCCGGCGAGGTCAGCGAGGGCCGCGTTCTGGTCGAGAGCCTCGCCTACAGCCCGGACAGCTTCACGGTCGAGGACGCGGCGCCCACGTTGCGTTGGTTCCTGGTCGACGAGGCGGCCTACGACGGGTGGCTGGCTGGAGAGCCCACCACCGTGCTGTCCGAAGGAGCGCTCGGCGGGACCGCGAGCGTCGGCCTCACCGCGGGCCAGGTGCTGGTGCTGGTCAACGAGGACACGCTGAACACCGCCGCGTTGGGCGAGCTCTCGGCCGAGGTCCTGGCGCTGGACGCGGACGCGCAGCCGGTCGAGGGCGCGGACGCGCTGCGGTGGACCGAGACGCTGGTCCTGCTGCCGGGCGAGCACCGCGCCTGGCGCCTGGATCGCGAGGGCTGAGCTTGCCCGTCGGCGGCGCGTGATATGGGGCTTCACCTTCAACTGGAGCCCCCCGTGCCCGCTTTCGCCCGCCGCTCGTTGCTCGCGCTGACCGTCCTGACCACACTGTTCAGCGCGCCGGACGACTGTGCAAAGAAGAGGAAGAAGGCGGAGC
>CAZKWG010000814.1:0-3544 GCA_964556105.1 uncultured Enterobacterales bacterium
CGCCGGTCCCCGTCCGCTGCCGGTGCGCTGGTTCGGGCAGCCGCGCCACACGACCTGGGCCCGCGACCCGACCGCCCCTCTCTGCATGGCGCGGGTGCAGGGGCTCGCCGACCTTGCGCGCGCGCGTGGGCTCTCGGCGCCGCTCGGCGTCTCCGACGACATCACGGTGCTGCCCGAGGTTCAGAGCCTGCTGCACGTCATCTGCCACGGGGTCTCCGACGCGGGCGGCGGGCGGCTGCTGACCGGCAGAGGCGAGCAGGGCGCAGGCACGGCGGGGCACCTGCTGACCCCTCATCTGCGCCAGGCGCGGGCGGTGGTGCTGGAGGTCTGCGAGGCGGGGGCGGCCGACGGGCCTGAGCTAGATAATCTAGCCTGCCGCCTGGTCGCCGCCGGCGCGCGGGCCTGCGTCTCGGCGCGCGGGCGGCTGTCCATGGAGGCCATCGCCGCCTTCGACGAGGCGTTCATCGACGCGCTCAGCGGCGGTGACGCGATCACCGACGCCGTCGCCGCCGGGCGCCGCGCCGTCCGCGCCCTGGCCTCGCCGCGCCCGGACGCCCGCTGGCACCTGCTCTCCCTCTTCGTCTCCAGCCTGGCGGAGCTCGAGCAGCCCGCGGAGCGTGTGCTCGCCCTGAGCGGCTGGCCCGCCGCGGCCCCGGACGCCGCGCGCTGGCTGGCGGAGGCCGCGCGTCTCGCCGAGGAGGCGCGCCGCGGCTTCCTCGGGGTCGAGCACCTGCTGCTCGCCCTGCCCGAGGGGGCGGGGGAGCTGAGCCTGGCCCGGCACACGGTGGCGCCGCGCCGGGAGGCGCTCCTGGCCGTGCTGGGGGGTCTCCAGCGCCGCGGCGCCCTGGGCACGCCCACCCCCAGCCCGCGCCTGGACCGGATCCGCGCCGCGCTGCCCCCCCGTTTCGACGCGGGCGCGCTCTGGGCCGCCCTCGCCGCGGAGCCTGGGCTGAGCCGGCTGCTCGACCTCTCCGTGGTGGTGGGCGCGATGACCTTCGACGGCGCTACCCTGGACGCCCTCGCCGCCGCCGAGCGCGCCGCTCCCGCCGGGCTGGAGGTGGTGGGAGGCCCGGAGGACGGGCGGATCCTCCACCTCGATCCGGGGGACTGGGTCGGGCGCGCGGAGGCGCGGGGAGGACCGGGGCTCTACCCGGCGCCTGGGCCCGTGGACCCCTACCTGAGCCGCACGCACCTGCGCTGGCTCGGCGAGGGTCGCGTCTCGCTGGCTCGCCCGGCCCAGCTCCAGCGCCCCGGCCAGCCTGAGCTCCCGGTGAGCGGCGAGGTCCAGCTGAACGTGGGCGATCTGCTCGTGCTGAGCCCGATCACGCGCCTGCTGGCGGTGGAGGCCGGGTGCTCGACGGCGGCCTGAGCGTGCAGGGATCGGGGACAGGCGCGCCCTTGCCTCTCTGGGGGAACACCCAGGAGGGGAAGGAGGTGCGCATGAGCTGGAGCGGCTTTCTCGGCGCCCGTGAGCAGGCGCGGAGCTGGGCCTTGGAGGCCGCGGATCGCCTGAGCCAGGGCAAGGTGGAGGGCGCGCTCCCGGGATGGCGGCTGGACGCTCCGGAGGAAATGACCGCGGGTCAGTTATTGCTCCGCCGCCCGCCGGCTCCCGCGCCGACGCTGCTCTACGCCGCCCTCGCCCCCCGCGCCGGCCTCCCCAACCTCGCGCGCGACCCGTCCGAGCCCTTTCTTCACCGCGAGGCCCTGGAGCGCGCCTCCACCTGCGCCCTGGAGGACACCCCCCTTCACCGCCTGGCCTGGGGTCTGGAGCGCCTCCACTTTCTGGCCGCCCGCGTCGAGGACCGCGAGCGGCGGCGCTGGGCTGTCGCCGAGCACCCCGCGGATCCCGCCCGCGACGCGGAGACCGCCGGGCTCTGGGCCGCCTGGCTGTCGGGCAACCCCTGGTCGCTGAGGCGCCCCTGGGAGAAGCTCTTCCTGCCGGAGGCGACCCGCGTCTTCCGGGCGATCGCGGCGGATCGGAAGCTGGCGCCCGAGATCGCGCGCCGGGTCATCGACGATCTGCGCGAGGCCTTCTTCTACCGGATGATCGGCGGCAAGGGCGCGCTGCCCGGCTGGGCCGAGCTGGCGGCGCGGGTGCTGGAGACCGCGCCTCCCGGGCCGCTGGAGAGCGTGCTGCGGTCCTTGCCCGCCGCGGATCGGGCGCGGCTCGGGGCCTGCGCGGCGGGGCGCGGGGTGTGGCGGGCCAGCGCGGCGGCCCAGTGGCGGGCGCCCGGCGAGGCGACGCGGGCGGCCCTGGCGGCGGACGCGCTGGCCCGGCATCCCGAGCGGGTCGAGGGCTGGATGGACGCGCACGTCATCCGCCGGCTGATCCTGGCCTGGGCCTCCGGCCGCGCCGAGACGGACTGGATCCTCGTCACCCAGAACCGGGGTCGGGCGCGGGCGCGGGCGCGGGCGCTGCTGGCGGCGCGCGGCGCGAAGCTCGCCGAGCCGCTGCTGGCCTTGGACGGGCTGTTCTCGCGGACGGCCGGCGCGCTGCGGCGCCTGTGCTGGGGCTGGGCCTACAGCGAGCTGGCCCGCGACTTCGCCTTCGATCTCGGCCGCCCGCTGTCCGCCCGCTGCGACGCCCCCGCGGCAGACCGGCCCGCGCCGCTGGACGATCGCGCTCAGCGCGCGCTTGGCGCCTGGCTGCTGCTGGTCGTGCTCAAGGGCCGGCTCGGTCACCTGCAGCGCTGGGTCGCGGACGGGCGCACCGGCGATCGCGACTCCACCTGGGGTCGCCTGCTCTCCGACGAGCTGCCGCCCTGTCTACGAGACACAGCGGACGAGGCGCACTATCTGCGGCTGCGCGGCGCGCTCTCGGGTGGGCTCCCCGCCGCGTTGAGGGCGCTGTCCGAGCCCCTGGCCGCGGTCGTCGCCCTGCCGGCGGGCCGTGGCCTGCGCGCCGCCTTCGAGGCTCGCTTTCGGCCGAGCTGGCCGGAAGACCTGCCCTTCCCCAGGGCTGGTTTCCCCACCTTTCAACGCCACGCCGCCGCGGCGCTGGCCACCCTGGAGGCCGCGTGACCGAGCGCCGACTGCTGGCCTGGCTGGCCGGCGCCCTGGAGCCCGGCGAGGCCGCCGACGTGGCCGCCCGGGTGGCCGACGATCCTCACCTGGACGCGCAGGTCCGTCTCCTCGAGGCCCGCATCGAAGAGGGCCCGCCGCGCCAGCGCTGGTCGGTGCCGCCGCCCGGGATCTGGGGCGGGCAGCGGGCCTTCGGGGTGTCCTACCAGCCGAGCGCGTTCTCCGACGGGCCGGTGCGCGGGGGAGACGCCTTCCGAATTCGCCTCGAGGATCCTGGCGCGCCGGACCGCCTCGTCGTCGTCCTGCTGCGCGGCGCGGCGGGCTGGGCGGTGCTGGCGCCGGGCGGGCCGGACGAGCTGCTGCCTCTCTCAGAGCTGCCCCGCGACGGGGAGGGGTTCACGCTCGACCTGATCGCGCCCGAGGGCTCCGGTCCCTGGCGCTGGGCGGTCGCGCTGCCGGCCCTGGACTGGGAGATCGACTGGACGCTGCCCGAGCCGGAGCGCTGGGCCGGGCTGCAGGAGGC
>CAZKWG010000815.1:0-3542 GCA_964556105.1 uncultured Enterobacterales bacterium
AAGCCATGGTGAGCCTCCTCCTGCTCTTCGCCTGCGCTCCCGAGGCGCAGAACACGCCCGACAAGGCCGAGGCCTGGCCCGAGATGTCGGCCTCCTCCCTGCTCACCCGCGCGAGCCTGGACCTGCGCGGCGTGCGCCCGGAGCCGGACGAGCTCGACCAGCTGGACGCCGATCCCGCCGCCCTCGCCGGCA
Source organism: uncultured Enterobacterales bacterium (assembly GCA_964556105.1). Classification (GTDB taxonomy): domain Bacteria; phylum Myxococcota_A; class UBA796; order UBA796; family CAZKWG01; genus CAZKWG01. Next base: position 193 of record CAZKWG010000815.1, read on the forward strand.
TGCTGGACGGCTTCCTGCAGGACGAGCGCTTCGAGGAGCGCCTGGTCGATCTCTACGCCGAGATCTACCTGACCCAGAGCGACGCCTTCCCGGTCAGCACCTTCGGGCTGGAGCTGACGGACACACCGGCCTTCCTGGTCGCCGTGGGGGAGGAGCCCCTGCGCATCCTGGCGGAGGTCGCCTCCGAGGACCTGCCCTACACCGAGGTGGTCACCGCCGACTGGACCATGGCCGACCACAACCTGGCCGAGGTCTTCCCCGTGGACTACCCCGCCGGCGAGACCGGCTGGAAGAAGGTTCGCTACACCGACGGTCGCCCCGCCGCCGGCGTGATGTCCACGAACGGCCTGTGGTGGCGCTACGTCTCCACCGACAGCAACGCCAATCGGAAGCGCGCCAACACCATCTCGCGCCTCTTCCTCTGCGAGGACTACCTCACGCGGCCCATCGAGTTCGACCGCAACGTCAACCTGCTCGACGACGAGGAGGTGCAGGCGGCGCTGGAGACGAACCCCGGCTGCATGAACTGCCACACCAGCCTGGACCCGCTCGCCAGCTTCTTCTTCGGCTTCTACTGGTACAATTATACCAGCGCCGCCGAGGCTCGCGTCTACCACCCCGAGCGCGAGAACCTCTGGGCCTCGTTCACCGGGACGGCGCCCGCCTACTACGGCGAGCCGGGCTACACCTTGGAGGACCTCGGCAGCTTCGTGGCGGCGGATCCCCGCTTCCCGAGCTGCGCGGTGGAGCAGGCCTACACCCTGCTCCTGCGCCGCGACGTGAGCCTGGAGGACCAGGAGAGCCTCAACCGCACGCGGGACGCCTTCATCAACGGCGGCCTCACCGTGCGCGCCCTCTTCCGCGACGTGCTCGACGCGCCCGCCTACCGCGCCGCGGAGACGGACGACGAGGGCGCGGTGACGAAGAAGCTGGCGACGGTGGGTCTGCTGGCCAGCCAGGTCGAGGCGCTCACCGGCTTCCGCTGGACCTACGCCGGCTATGACATGATGGCCACGGACACCTACGGCCTGCGCACCCTGGGCGGCGGGGCCGATGGCTACACGGTCACGAAGACGGCGACCAGCCCGACCACCACGCTGATCATGGTGCAGGAGGCGCTCGCCGAGGCCGCCGCCCACTACGCGGTGGAGCAGGAGCAGCTGCTCGGCGCCTCCGAGCGCCGCCTGTTCACGGAGATCGACTTCAGCGAGACCCCCGAGGTGGGGCGCGCGGCGATGGTCGCCCAGATCATCCGCCTTCATCGCCTGATCTTCGGCACGCGCGTGGCCGAGGACGGCGAGGAGGTCGCGGCGAACCTCGAGCTCTGGGAGGCGCTCTACGCGGTCGAGGGCTCGCCCGCCGCCGCCTGGTCGGGGCTGCTCTCGGCCCTGCTCCGTGACCCTGACCTCGTGCTGTACTGAGGAGGTGCCATGAACGCCAAGAGCCCCAAGGTTCTGCCCTCCCTCCTCAGCCCGTCGCGGCGCCAGCTCCTCGGCGGCGCGGCGGCGCTCTCCGCCGGTCTGGCCCTGCCGCGGCGCGCCCGCGCGGCCACCGTGTCCGGCGCCGACCTCAAGTACCTCTTCGTCTTCGCAGGCGGCGGCTGGGATCCCACGCGCGTCTTCGCCGATGGCTTCGACAACGCCTCGGTGTCGATGGAGTCCTACGCCGACCGAGGCACGGCGGGGAACCTGAGCTTCATAGACAGCGAGAGCCGGCCCAGCGTCCGAACCTTCTTCGAGCAGCACCACGCGCGCACGCAGATCTGGAACGGCGTCCTGGTGCGCTCCATCGCGCATGAGATCTGCACGATGCTCGCGCTGACCGGGACCACGAGCGGGCTCGTCCCCGACTGGCCGGCGGCGCTGGCGAAGCCCTGGGCCGACCGCGTGACCCTGCCCCACCTCGTCATGAGCGGGCCGAGCTTCCCGGGCGATCTCGGGGAGAACGTCGTGCGCTCCGGCCTCAGCGGGCAGCTCGACGCCCTGATCACCGGCGAGATCACCGGGTACAGCGACGCGCCGCTCAGCGCGCTGAGCAGCCCAGCCCAGGGTATCCTGGACAATTACGTGCGTCGCCGCGCCGCCGCCCGCGCCGCCGGGTCGAAGAGCGCGCTCGAGGCCAGCCTCACCGGCGCCTACGTCGCGGGCCTCGAGCGCGCGACCGAGCTGAAGGACCTGCGCTACGTCATGTCCTTCTCCGCGGGCGCCGACCTCTCCAGCGCGGGCGCCGTCGCCCTCGAGGCCCTCTCCATGGGGCTGGCCCGCTGCGTCTCCGTGGCCTACCCCACGGACTTCGGCGGCGAGTGGGACACGCACGCGACCAACGACGAGCTGCAGGATCCCCTGTGGGAGGGGCTGTTCTCCGGGCTCCTGGCCCTCTTCGACCGGCTCCAGACCCTGCCCGGCGAGGTCGGCGAGACGCTGGCGGACGAGACCGTGGTGGTCGTGCTCTCCGAGATGGGGCGCACGCCCGCGCTCAACCCCGTCGCGGGCAAGGATCACTGGCCTTACACCAGCGTCATGGTCAGCGGCCCCGGGATCGAGGGCGACCGCGTCATCGGCGGCTACGACGCGAGCTGGTACGGCCACCTCGTCGATCCGGGCTCCGGTGAGGTCACCGACGGCGGGCAGGTCCTGTCCGCCGAGGCCCTCGGCGCCACGCTGCTGCAGCTGGGAGACGTCGATCCCGACGAGTACGTCAGCGGGGTCGAGCCGATCCTCGGCGTGCTGGGGTAGGGCGCCGCGCTGCGTTAGGCTGCGAGCATGGCCCCTATGCCGCTGCTCTCGCTGCTCCTGCTCGCCGCCTGCACCAACAAAGGGGGGGCGCTGCCGGAGTCTGCGCCGGCCGAGTCTGCGCCCACCGAGTCTGCGCCGGCCGAGTCCGCCTCGCCGGACACGGCCCCCACCGAGCGCTTTCGAGCGCTCAAGGTCCATGTGACCCTGGACGGCGCGCCGGCCGAGGGCGCGCTGGTCGTGCAGCCGGGCACCGAGGGGCGGTGGAGCACCGACGCCAGCGGGAACGTGGAGATTCAGCTCGATCTCGGCGTCCGAGGCTATGTCGCCGTCACGGCGGCCCACGAGGAGGCGCGCATCGGCGGCGGAGAGCTGGGCTACGACATGGAGGACGTCGAGGCGATCCTGACCAGCGGCGAGCCGTGGGAGATCGCACTAGAGCGATTCGTAAACGAGGACAACACGCTCTACCACTTCCAGGACCCGGGCGACCCCGAGAACCGCGACACCACCGCCCAGTGTGGCCACTGCCACATCGAGATGCTCGACGACTGGTACAGCTCCGCCCATCGCGCCTCCGCCAGCAACGTCACCGTGCAGGACCTCTACGCGGGAGCG
>CAZKWG010000816.1:0-3538 GCA_964556105.1 uncultured Enterobacterales bacterium
CCTCGAGGTGGGGGACGCCGGCGTGGGCTGGGCGGGCCTGCAGGAGATCCGCGGCGCGATCGCCGACTTCAACGCCAGCGGCAAGCCCTGCCACGCGTGGGGCGAGACGTTTGACAACAAGGCCTACTACCTGGCCTCCGCCTGCGCAGAGGTCCACCTCGCGCCGGCCGGGCTCTTCTTCGTCAACGGCCTCTCCGTGACCCAGTCCTACTATGCTGGGACCTTCGAGAAGATCGGCGTCACGGCCAACTTCGAGCACGTCGGCGACTACAAGAGCGCGATCGAGCCCTATCAACGCACGGGCCCCTCGGACGCCGCGTCGGAGGCCATGAACATGCTGCTGGACGGGCTCTTCCAGCAGCTCGTGGACGGCGTCGCCGAGGGCCGCGAGATGCAGGCGGACGCCGTGCGCGCGCTCATCGAGGATCCGCCGCTGACGCCCGATCTCGCGCTCGCCGCCGGGATGATCGACCACCTCTCCTACCGCGACGAGGTGCTGCGCCGGGTGCTCGAGGGCGAGGCCCTGCCCGACGACGAGGAGATCGCCGGGAAAGAGGCGGCTCCGGCCGAGGACGCCGCGGTCGACGAGGAGGACGAGCCGGACGAGGAGGACCTGCTCTCGCTCAAGGACTTCCTGGAGCAGCGCCGCGCGGACTGGACGCGCGGCGGAGACGAGATCGCCGTGGTCTACGCCGAGGGGCAGATCATCGACGGCGAGAGCGGTGACGAGCTGTTCGGCGGCCAGATGATCGGCGATATCACCCTTCGCAAGACGCTGGAGAAGCTGCGCAAGGACGAGGACGTGGTCGCGGTCGTGCTGCGCGTCAACTCTCCGGGCGGCAGCGGCTCGGCCAGCGACGCGATCTGGCGCGCCGTGGAGCGGGTGAAGGAGAAGAAGCCGGTGGTCGTCAGCATGGGCGACTATGCCGCGAGCGGCGGGTACTACATCGCCGCCGGAGCGAGCTACATCTTCGCCGAGCCCGGCACGCTGACCGGCTCGATCGGCGTCTTCGGCGGCAAGCTGGTGCTGGGCGGCACGATGGAGAAGCTCGGCATCACCACGCACACCTACGAGCGCGGAGCCTACGCCTCGCTCCTCTCGACCACCCGCGACTTCTCGGAGCCCGATCGCGCGAAATTCCGCTCCTTCCTCGAGGCCTTCTACCAGACCTTCCTGGACAGGGCGGCCAGGGGTCGCGGGATGACCAAAGAGGACGTCCACACCGTGGCGCAGGGCCGCGTCTGGACGGGGCAGCAGGCGCTGGAGCGCAAGCTGGTGGACGAGCTCGGCGGCGTAGACGAGGCCATCGCGAAGGCCATCGCCCTCGCGGAGGTGCCGGCCGAGGAGGTCTCCATCGTCCGTCTGCCCGAGCGCAAGGGCTTCATCGACCAGCTCCTGGCGGATCTGCAGAACCCGAACGCGGCGCTCCATCCGGCGCTCGCCTCGCCGGAGCTGCGCGAGGCCGCCGAGACCGGCCTCATGCTGGAGCGCGTGCTGGGCGGCAACGGGGTCGCCGCCATGCTGCCCGGGCGCCTCGAGATCGAGTGAGCCCTGGCGGCGCCCCTCGCGAGCGCGGGGCTCAGTCGGGGAGGGTGATCGTGGAGACGGGGAAGAACTTCATCTTCCCAGCCATGTACGCGGACAGCAGGGTGTTCGCGTCCGTGAAGTCGTCCTCGCCCGCGTTCTTCAGACCGGCCACGCCGACGGCGTAGACGCTCTCGGCGGAGAAGGCCGAGCCGGGGATGTCGACTACCAGGCTGCCGGAGCCGCCGTGGGTGAAGTCGTAGATCTCCTTGATGCTCTCGGGCTGATTCGAGAAGGTCAGCTCGCCCGAGCCGGCGTCGAAGACCGCGACGAGCACGGAGCTGAAGGCCTGGCCCGTCAGGTCCACGCTGATGGCCTCGCCGGCGGTGTGCTCCTCGTTGATGTCCACGTCGGCGGCGGCGGGGGCGACCACGGAGGCGCCCGTGGCCATGTCGCCGAGATCGACGTTCAGATCGAGCGAGTCGCCGACGGTGTACTCGAAGCCGTCTTCGCTCGTGATCGAGTACTTGCCGTCCCCGTCGTCCTTCATGCCCACCTTGCCGGTGGTCTCCGACAGGATGCTGACGTCGGCGCCGCTGATGGGCGCGCTCTCGATCTCGTCGGCGCTGGCGGCGTCGGCCAGGAAGACGACCCCCGCCGCGCCCTTGCCGAACTCGGTCTTGGAGATGTCGAAGTCGAAATCGGGCTCGGCGACGCCGAGGACCAGACCCTCGACGACGGTGGGGTTGGTGTAGCCCTCCACCTTGTCCTTGAGATCGTCGAGGTCGCTGCAGCCGACGAGCGCGGGGAGGAGGAGGGTGAGGCGGTGCTTGGGCATGGGTGAACTCCTGATAGCTGGTGTTCTGTCAACGAATAGCACGAGGGAGGGGACTGACGCCATGACCGGGGCGAGCTTGCAAGTCTTCACTGGACAGGGGCGCCCGAGACGTGAGTCTCCACGGCTCCCCATTTGACAACCCGCCTCCCCGCGGCTAACTGCCCGGGACCTTGCGCACCCCCGGGGTGCGCCCGACCTCTCCCAGACCCGGACGGAGCCAGCCATGGCGAGCAATACCCAGGAGACCGAGTACAAGCGCAAGACCCGCCGCAGCAACGCCGGCAAGGCCCGCAAGCATGCGCTCGCGAACAAGGGCACCACGAAGTCCTTCCCGGTCCACACGCCCGAGGCCGACGCGAACGCCCCGGCGATGGCTCGTAAGTCGGCCGACTAGGTCGGCAGCGCGGGCAGACGGAAGAAGCGGGTCGCGTTCGAAGCGCTGATGTGCGCGACCTCGCTCACGGTCTGACCGCGGACGTTGGCGACCGCTGCCGCGACCAGCGGCACGCGCGAGGGCTCGTTCCGGGTCCCCCGAAAGGGCACCGGCGTGAGAAAGGGGCTGTCTGTCTCGATGAGGTAGCGGTCCTCCGCCACCGCGCGAGCCACATCGCGCATGATCTGGGCGTTCTTGAAGGTCACGATCCCCGGGATCGAGACGAGGCCGCCGAGCGCCGTGATCTCGTGCATCTCGGCCACGTTGCCCGTGAAGCAGTGGTAGAGCACGCCCGCCCCGTCGAACGCGCGCTCCTCGCAGAGGATGCGCAGCGTCTCACCCTCGCTGGAGCGGTCGTGGATGACGATGGGCATGTCGAGCTCCAGCGCCATCCGCAGCTGCAGGCGGAAGACCTCGCGCTGGGCGTCGCGCGGGGAGTTGTCGTAGTGAAAGTCCAGCCCCATCTCGCCGAGCGCGACGACCTTGGGGTGGCGCGCCAGATCCCGCAGCGCCGCGTCGATCTCCGCGCTCCAGCCGCTGGCGTCGTGGGGGTGCACGCCGACCGTCGCCCACACGCCCTCGTGCCGCTCAGCGACGGCCGCGGCCCGGCGGAGGCTGTCGGCCCCGTAGCCCGAGCCGATGGTGATCATTCGAACGACGCCCGCGGCGCGCGCCCGGTCGACCGCCGCGTCTACGCCCACCTCGTCCACGAAGGCGTCCACGTCCAGGTGGCAGTGGCTGT
>CAZKWG010000817.1:0-3530 GCA_964556105.1 uncultured Enterobacterales bacterium
CCTTCGTGCAGCATGAGCTGCTCATGCCCGTCATGGCCTTCACCCGCGTCAAGGACGCGCACGAGGGCATCGATCTGGCGGTGCAGGCGGAGCACGGCTTCGGCCACACGGCCAGCATGTACTCGCGGAACCTGGACGCGCTCCACCGCATGGCGAAGGTCGTCAACTGCTCGATCTTCGTGAAGAACGCGCCCAACTACGCGGGTCTCGGCTTCGGCGGTGAGGGCTACACCAGCTTCACCATCGCCAGCCCGACCGGCGACGGCCTCACCACCGCGCGGACGTTTACTCGGGAGCGCCGCTGCACGCTGGCCGGCTACTTCCGGATCGTCTGAGCGCCATGAACGAGGCGCTCGCGCTCATCGAGATCGACAGCGTGGCCCGCGGGCTCGCTGCGCTCGACGCGCTCGTGAAGAAGGCGCCGGTGGAGATCCTCGAGGCCAATCTCATCGAGCCCGGGCGTTTCCTGCTGCTCTTCGTGGGCGGGGTCGCCGAGGTGGAGGAGAGCTATCAGGAGGCCCTCTACCGCGCCGAGGACGGGGTGGTCGACCGGCTGATCCTCCCGCGCGCCCATGAGGCCATCCTCGCCGGCCTGCGCGGAAAGACCGTCCTGCACGGCGCCGACGCGCTCGACACGCTGGGCGTGATCGAGGGGCGGCGGGTGGCTGGCACGCTCGAGGCCTGCGATCGCAGCCTCAAGGACGCGGACGTCACGCTGGCGGGCGTGCGCGTGGCGGGTGGGCTCGGCGGCCGCGCCTACTATGTGGTCTTCGGCGCTCAGCACGACGTCGAGGCCGCGATAGACGCAGGGAAGAGCGTGCTGGAGACGCGACAGACCCTGCATCGGGTCGAGCGCATCGCCCGCCCGCATGCCGACATGGTGCGGTGGCTGCTCCGGCCGCCGCCGTTCAAGGTGGAGGTCTGATGGAGCTCGCGACCGTCCTCGGCACTGTCACGGCGCGCGTCAAGCACGAGTCCTTGACCGGCGTGCGCCTCCTCGTCATCCAGCCCGTCGACCACGACGGCAAGGCTCAGGGTGAGCCCCTCGTGGCCGCAGACCCCCTTCAAGCGGGGACAGGCGATCTGGTGAGCTGGATCACCGGCCGCGAGGCCGCCCTGGCCCTGCCCGTCACCTTCTCCCCGGTAGACGCCAGCGTCGTGGAGATCGTAGACCACGCCTGGGGCGATCGGAGGTACCTGTGATCCTCTGCCGCGTCATCGGGAACTCCGTCTCCTCGGTCAAGCACCCGGTCTATGAGGGCCGCAAGGTCATGGTCTGCCAGCCGGTCGCGACGGACACCCACACGCCGAACGGCCGGGTCTTCCTGGGCGTCGACAGCGTGCAGGCCGGGCCGGGTGACCTGGTGCTGGTCGCGCGCGAGGGCAACACCGCGCGCCAGATCCTGGGCAACGACGATGATCCGCTCCACTCCGTGATCCTGGGCATCGTGGACCAGGTGAACCTGGGCTGAGGCCCTCAGCTTCGGGCGAGCCGGCGGGGCAGCATGTCCAGGCGGACCTCGCCTTCGCGGCGGATCCGGTCCAGATCGGCGCGGATGAACTCGCTGTTCGTGCGGTGCCAGGCGCGCCAGGCGGGCATCACCTCGTCCTGCATCCAGCGCAGCCGCTCTTCGAGGTCGCCCGGCCTGTCCCCGTCGAACTTGACGATGGGCGCGGCGGAGTCGTAGCCGAAGCGGAAGAGCACGAAGGGCGCCAGCGCTCTGCGGCCCATCCAGCCCATGCGGTCGTAGCCGGGCTGGCACATGTCCCGCTGCTCCACCAGGGAGAGGTCCCACAGCGCCTGCGCGGCGAGGGCCTCGGCGCGATCGAGGTCGGTCAGGGCGACCTCATCGGCCTCGGCCAGGTGCCCGAAGCCGGTCGCGAGCTTGCCAGGCACCGGCACCCCGTCGCGAAAGCGCAGGAAGGCCGGCGTGATGTCCTCGTAGATCGCCAGGTTGGTCTCGGCGAAGTGCTCCTGCAGCGGGCCCAGGCCGGTCTCCAGGCCCATGCCGACGTGGCGGGCGACGAAGCTGGCCAGCCCGCACCACTGGTGCAGCAGGGGGTCCTCGAGGTAGAGCGCGGCGTAGACCCCTGAGATCCGGCGAGCGCGCGGCGCTGGGTCCTCCTCGTGAGGGTGGAGCAGCTCTCTGGCGAGGGCGTCATAGTCGCGCATGCGGTCTCCCGGCGAGGCTGGCGACACGTAGCGCCTGCGCGCGCGCCGAACAAGGGGCGGTGGAAGGGAGGGCGCCGCTGGGGTACAGGCCTGCGGATGAGCACCTTCCTGATCCCGCTCCTGCTGGCCTGCAGGTCTCCCGAGCCCGCGCCGCCTGTGACGCCGGCGCGCCCGCCCAACGTGCTGCTGGTCACGCTCGACACGCTGCGGGTGGACGCGCTCGGCAGCTTCGGGGGACAGCCCAACGTCAGCCCGAACCTCGACGCGCTCGCGCGGGAGAGCGTGCGCTTCACCCGCGCCTACACCGTGACGCCGCTGACGATCCCGTCCCACTCCTCGATCATGACCGGGATGCTGCCGCCGCGACACGGGGTGCGCGACAACGGCGACTTCTTCCTGTCCGAGGGCGCGATCACGCTGGCCGAGCGCCTCAAGGGGGCCGGCTACAGGACCATGGCCGCGGTCGGCGCCGAGGTCACGAGCCATCACTGGGGCTTCGCCCAGGGCTTCGACGCCTACTTCGACGACATGGGCGGCTCGGTCGACGAGGAGCAGAACCGCTGGCGGGTCGAGCGCCGCGGCGACAAGGTGGTGGACGACGCGCTGGGCTGGCTGGAGCAGAACGGGACCGCGGACGCGCCCTTCTTCGCCTGGGTCCACCTCTTCGACGTGCACCACCCCTACGTGCCGCCCGAGCCCTACGCCAGCCGCTACGCGGATCGCCCCTACCTGGGGGAGGTCGCCTGGACGGACAGCCAGGTCGGCCGCCTCCTGAGCTGGCTGCAGCAGAAGGGCCTGAGCCAGAACACGGCCATCGTCGTGACGGCGGACCACGGCGAGGGCCTGGGCAGCCATGGAGAGGCCTTCCACGGGGTGCTGCTGTACGACGCCACGACGCACATCCCCCTCATCGTCCGCCCGCCAGCGGGCCTCAGCGTGCCGGCCCGGGTGGCCTTCCCGGTCAGCCTGGTCGATCTCGCGCCGACGGTGCTCGGGCTCACCGGCCTGCCCGCCGCCGAGGGCATCGACGGGATGGACCTGAGCCGCTGGCTCGTGCCGCCGGCCGCGGCGCCGGCCGCGCCACCGGACCGCGCGGTCTACCTGGAGGCGCTCTATGGCTGGCGCCACTATGGCTGGGCGCCCCAGCGGGCCCTGGTGACCGACGACGCCAAGCTGATCGACTCGACCACGCCAGAGCTCTACGCCAGGGACGATCTGCGCGAGGAGAACAACCTCGCCACGATCGCCGCCGCGCAGGTAGAGAGCTTGAAGGCACGGATCGCGACGCTCACCGCGACCCTGACGCCCGACGCGACGATGTCCGCCGAGGCGGAGATGAGCCCGGAGCGCATGGCGC
>CAZKWG010000818.1:0-3524 GCA_964556105.1 uncultured Enterobacterales bacterium
GGGCTACTCCCCGGCCGAGCTGGAGAGCGTGCTCATCGCCGCCGCCGGGCTGGCCCTGGACGATGATCGGGAGCTGATCTCCAGCGATGATCTGGCGCAGGCGGTGCGCGACGTCATCCCCAGCCGCGACACGCGCATGCTGGAATTCATGGAGATGTTGGCGGTCTTCGAGTCTTCTTCGCGCCGGATGCTCCCGCAACGATTTCAGGAGATGCCGGTTCAAGAGGTTCACGATAGGCTCGATGAGCTTCGCGCAAACCTGGGTGCGCGGGTCCAGTGACTTGACAGGACCCGTCGAACACCCTAAGGTGGTGCGCTCTTTCGTTCGGAGTGGCAAAACTATGTACGCGGTCGTCATCGCGGGCGGCAAGCAGTTCAAGGTAGCCGAGGGCGACACCATCGTGGTGGACCGCCTTCAGGCCGAGGTCGGCTCCAGCGTCACGCTGGATCAGGTCCTCCTCCTTGGCGGTCAGAAAGTGAAGATCGGCGCCCCGACGGTGGCCGGTGCGTCGGTGCAGGCTGAGGTGGTCGACCATCACCTCGGTGAGAAGCGCTCAACGTTCAAGTGGATGCGGACCCGTCGGTCTCGCGTGCTGAACGGCTTCCGCCCCAGCCTGACCACCCTTCGCGTCACCACGATCTCGGCCTGAGTCGGAGCTCACCATGGCACATAAAAAGGGACAAGGCAGCTCTCGTAACGGCCGTGACTCGCAGCCAAAATTCCGCGGCGTGAAGGTCGCGGATGGTCAGGCCGCGCGCGCGGGCAACATCATCGTCCGCCAGGTCGGCACCCGCTTCCACGCGGGTGAGGGCGTCGGCGTCGGTCGCGACTGGACGCTCTTCGCGCTCCGCGACGGCGCCGTCCGCTTCGATCGTCACAACGGCCGCAAGCGCGTCAGCGTGATCTCGACCGAGACGGACGCCAGCGACGCCGAGAGCGCGGCCTAGCGTCGACTCCCCTCGGAGCACGCTGCGCAAGCTGTCCATTCGGGGGGTGTGATGCGGTTCATCGATGAGGTCACGGTTCGCGTGATCAGCGGTCACGGCGGCAAGGGGTGCTCCTCCTTCCGCCGTGAGGCGTTTGTGCCCTTCGGCGGCCCCGATGGCGGCGACGGCGGACGTGGCGGAGACGTGATCTTCGTCGCGGACTCGGGCATCAACACGCTGTTTCACCTGCGCAGCCGGCCCTTCTGGCGCGCGGAGGACGGCGAGCGCGGGCGCGGCGCTGACTGCACGGGCGCGTCGGGCGAGTCCCTCGAGGTCATGGTGCCCCCCGGCACCCAGGTCTACGACGAGGCCACGGGCGAGCTGATCGCCGATCTCACGGAGGTCGGTCAGCGCTGGGTGGCGGCGAAGGGCGGCGACGGCGGGCAGGGCAACACCCGCTTCAAGACCAGCACCAACCGCGCCCCTCGCCAGACCACGCCGGGCTATCCGGGCGAAGATCGGCTGCTGCGGCTCGAGCTGCGCCTGGTGGCCGATGTCGGGCTGCTCGGCTTCCCCAACGCGGGCAAGTCCACGCTGATCTCCGTCATCTCGGCCGCGAAGCCGAAGATCGCCGATTATCCGTTCACGACGCTCACCCCCAGCCTGGGCGTGGTGGATCGTGGCCTGGAGGGCGCCTTCGTCGTCGCCGACATCCCGGGTCTCATCCGCGGCGCCGCGCAGGGCGCGGGGCTCGGGCACCAGTTCCTGCGCCACCTGCTGCGCACGCGGCTCCTGCTCCACCTGGTGAGCCTCTCGGAGATCGACGCGCACGCGGCGGCGGAGGCGCAGGAGGAGGGCGAGGAGGGGCCGCCTGGGCCGGCCGATCCGGCGGAGCGCTACCTCGCGCTGCGGGAGGAGCTGCTCTCCTTCGACCCGTCGCTCGCCGCGCTGCCCGAGCTGATCGTGCTGACCAAGGCGGACCTCGCGCCGCCCGAGCGTGTCCTCGAGCTTCGCCGCGCCTTGGAGGCGGTGGCGCCTGGACGGGAGATTCTTGTGGTGTCTTCGGCGACCCGTCAGGGGCTGCCTACGCTGCTGGACCGCACCTGGACGCGTCTTCAGGCTATGCTCCCGGAGTGAGCGTCCCGCGCGCGATCCCGCTTCTGCTCCTGACCCTCAGCGCCTGCCGTGGCTGCGGCGAGGAGGAGGTCGAGCCGACCATGACCCTGCCAGAGGCAGCGGACGAGGCCATCTTCGCCTCGGTAGAGAAGCTCGGGGCGCATCGCTGCATGGCCACCTTCTCCCGCAAGGACGTGCGCGACGGCGTCGCGGCCGGAGGCCAGGAGCAGGCTGTGGACATCGCCTGGCGGGACTGGGATCGCTTCAAGGTCACACGCCTCACCAACGGCGAGCCCTCCTCCGAGGTCATCATCGTCGGCGGCCGTCCCTTCGCGCGCACGATGGGCGGGCGCTGGGAGGAGAAGGAGGACGCCGAGACCTACCGGGTCCAGCTCCAGAGCACCTGGGACACCTGGGACGAGGCCCTGGAGCCCTTCGGCGATCGCATCGCGCTCACCGAGGTCGGGCGCGAGCTCATCGAGGGGCGCTGGTCGCGACGCTTCGCCATCTCCTTGAAGCCGGCCCCGGCCGCGACGGGGCGCCGCGCCGCGTTCACCCCGCGCTCGCTGAGCGGCACGGTCTGGCTCGACGAGCTCACCGCCGTCCGTCTGCTCGCCGAGGTGGAGGGCGTGTTGACGCAGGGCAATCTTCAGCGCACCATCACGCTCAGGCTCGTGCGGTCGGATTTCGGCGAAGATCTCGGCATACGGGCTCCAGAGCTGGGGGGCGCGAACGGGCGCCGACCGCGCCAGGATGGGTCGGCGTCGCCTTGATGGCGCTTCTGAGCGGCGTTAGCACTGGTCTGGCGCGCGGAAGCGCCAGGGTAGGAGACTCCCATCGAAACCTCGGCCATGCTGCGGCTCCTTGTACAAGCCGCTGTCGACAAGAAGGCCACGGACGTGGTCGTGCTCGATCTCTCGGGCAAGACCTCGTTCTGCGACTACTTTCTCCTCTGCAGCGGCAACAGCACGCGCCACGTGCGCGCCATCGCCACGCACATTCGCGAGCACATGAGAAAGGAGCACAAGCTCCGGCCCCTGGGCTCCGAAGGCCTGGAGATCGGAAAGTGGGCGCTGCTGGACTATGACGACGTCCTCATCCACATCTTCGAAGAGAAGGTCCGCCACTACTACGACCTCGAGGGGCTCTGGATGGACGCGGGGCGGGTCTCGCTCGACGCGCTCGGCGTGCAGCTCCCCGATGCGCCGAAGTCGGACGCGGAGTTCATGGCGCAGCTCCCCTGAGCGCCCACGATGAAGGTCCTCCTCGCGCGCGTCGGACGGGGGCGCACGCCCTGGGCGGACGCCGCCTGTGAGGACTTCGTGCGTCGCCTCCCGCGCACCTTGCCCTTCGGTGAGGAGCGCGTGGACAACGAGACCTTCCGCGGGGACATCGGCGCGGTGCGCGACGCGGAGGCCGCTCGGCTGCTCGCGCTGCTCAAGGACGGAGATCGCCTGATCGCGCTCGACGAGCGCGGGGAC
>CAZKWG010000819.1:0-3521 GCA_964556105.1 uncultured Enterobacterales bacterium
GCTCGCGCGCGCCTTCGAGGCTACGGCGCACGAGGTCATGATGGCTCGGATGATGGGCCGCGCTCCGGGCGAGTCCTGGCCCGTGCGCGCCACGCGATACCTGGGAGTCCCCCTGCTCTTCTACTTCGGGTGGCAGAGCGCGGCGGGCGTCGGCGAGCGGGCGCGGGCGTGGTTCGAGGGCGAGGTGGCTCAGTGAGCCGGGATCGCTGACGCCGGGGCAGGCGCTGCTCAGTGGTCGCCGTGGGCGCCTGTACGCTCCTCGTAGACGATGAGCTGTACGGACGCGGCGCCGAGGATCAGGATGCCGAGCACGCGGATCGCTCGGGTGCTGCCTCCGGTCAGCGCCACCGAGAGATCGCAGAGCCCCGCGAGGATCAGCGTGGCGGCGAGCGCCCAGTGTACGAGGAGCGCCTCTACCTCATGCTGCTCGTGAACCAGGAACAGCACGCCGACGCCCACAAGGCCGCTGCCCCAGGCCGCGGACGCGAGCCAGCCGCGAAGCCGGCCCTTTCGGCGCAGCAGCTCGACCCCGGCGCCGAGGCCCACGAGCCAGCCGATGGCCTGGTGCTGGTTCTGGACAGGATCGTCGAAGGGCCCGACCCCATGCGTCAGAATCTGGTGAAAGAACACCCAGAGGGCGAGGCCCACGCCAATGAAGGCACCGAGCCCTGGCCAGATGAGCCTGACGGGCCGCTCCGCGAGCGTCGTCAGCGTCTCCCTGAGCTGCACGACAGCCAGCGCCAGCAGCAGCCAGCCTACGATATTGTGGACGAGGGACGAGAGACGCGCCAGCTCGGCGGCCGAATGCGAAGATTCCATGTTCTCTCCTGGGGCGATCCTGGGTTCAATCCAACCGCGCGCTCCGGAGACGCAGCGCGTTGCCGATGACCGAGACCGAGCTGAAGGCCATCGCCGCGCTGGCGATCATCGGCGAGAGCAGCCAGCCGGTCCACGGGTAGAGCAGCCCCGCCGCCAGCGGCACGCCGAGCGCGTTGTACGCGAAGGCGAAGAACAGGTTCTGGCGGATGTTCTTCATGGTCGCCTGAGAGAGGCGGCGCAGGCGCAGGATGCCGCGGATGTCGCCTTTGACCAGGGTCGCGCCAGCGCTCTCCATCGCGACGTCGGTGCCCGTGCCCATGGCGATGCCCACATGGGCCAGCGCGAGCGCAGGCGCGTCGTTGACGCCGTCGCCGGCCATCGCGACCTTGCGGCCCGTGGCCTTGAGCCTGGCGATGACCTCGGCCTTCTGATCGGGCAGGACCTCGGCTTCGACTTCGGTGATGCCGAGTCGGCCCGCCACGGCGCGCGCGGTGCGCTGGTTGTCGCCGGTGAGCATGACCACGCTCACGCCGGCCTCCTGGAGCGCGGCGACGAGCTCGGCGGCGCCCTCCTTGACCGGGTCGGCGATGCCGAGCACGCCCGCAGCCCGGCCGTCGATGGCGACGAGCACGGCGATGGTCCCGCTCTCGCGCAGCCTGTCCGCCTCGGTGGCGGCGGCTTCCACGCCATTCACGCCCTCTTCGGTCAGGAAGCGCGCGGAGCCGATGCGAATGGCTTTTCCCTCGACGCTGGCGACCACGCCGCGCCCCGAGCGGGCCTCGAAGCCCTCGGCAAAGGCCAGCGTGAGCCCCTTCGCCTGCGCACCCTGCACGACGGCGCGGGCCAGGGGATGCTCGCTCGGCTGCTCAGCGGAGGCCGCGAGCCGCAGCAGCTCGTCTTCCGGGAGGCCGAGCGCGATCACCTTCTCCAACGCAGGCTTTCCTTCGGTGAGCGTGCCCGTCTTGTCCACGACGACGGTGTCCACCTTCTCCATCGTCTCGATGGCCTCGGCGTCGCGCACGAGCACGCCGGAGCGCGCGCCGCGACCGGTGCCGACCATGATGGCCATGGGCGTGGCCAGCCCGAGCGCGCAGGGGCAGGCGATGATCAGCACGGCGACGGCGTTGACGAGCGCGTAGGAGAGGCGAGGTTCCGGGCCCCAGATCGCCCAGACCACGAAGCAAAGGACGGCGATGAGGATCACGGCGGGCACGAACCACGCCGAGACCTGATCGGCCAGGCGCTGGATGGGGGCGCGGCTGCGCTGGGCGGCGGCGACCATCGCGACGATACGCGCGAGCAAGGTGTCGCTGCCCACCCGGTCGGCCTTCATCAGGAGACTGCCGCTTCCGTTGACGGTGCCGCCGGTCAGGCGTTCGCCGGGCTCCTTGTGGACGGGCACGGGCTCGCCGGTGACCATGGACTCGTCCACATGCCCCTGGCCCTCGGAGACCAGGCCATCGACGGGGATCTTTTCGCCAGGGCGAACCCGCAGGAGATCGCCGACCACGACGGCCTCCAGCGGCACGTCCGCCTCCGCCCCGTCGGCGCCGACCCGGTGGGCGACGGGAGGCGCGAGCGCGAGCAGGGCGCGGATCGCGGCGTTCGTGCTCGACCGGGCGCGCAGCTCCAGCACCTGGCCCACCAGGACCAGCGTGGTGATCACCGCGGCGGCCTCGAAGTAGAGCGGCACCCGACCGGCGTGATCGTGGAAGTCGGGCGGGAGCGCGTGGGGTGCGAGGGTGGCGAAGACGCTGAAGGCCCACGCCACGGAGGTTCCGAGCGCGATGAGCGTCCACATGTTCAGGCTGCGGTTCTTCACCGATGCCACGCCGCGGACCAGGAAGGGCCAGCCGGCCCCGACCACCACGGGCGTGGCGAGCGCGAGCTGGAGCCAGGCGAGCGGTCGCGGCGACAATGGGACATGAACGCCCACCATCTCGCCCATGCTGAGCGCGAACAGGGGGAGCGTGAGCGCGGCCGACACCCACAGGCGCCGGCTCATGTCGTGCAGCTCGTGCTGATCCTCTTCCCCAGTGGCCGCCACGGGCTCCAGCGACATGCCGCAGACCGGGCAGTCTCCCGGTCCGTCGCGGAGGATCTCCGGGTGCATGGGGCAGGTCCACTTGCTCCCGGTGGGCGCGGGACGAGCGGGCGCTGGAGGCGCGGCCTTCGCAGGTGCATGTGGCTGCACATGTGTATGCGCATGTGTATGCGCATGGGTGTGCGCGTGGACGGGCGCGGCCGGGCTCGGAGCGGCGGCTGGCGCGGTGTACTTCTCCGGCTCCGCGAGGAATTTCTCCCGGCAGCGCGCGCTGCAGAAGTGCCAGATCCTGCCCCCGTGCTCGGCGCTCGGCTTCCCGGCCTTCGGGTCCACGTTCATGCCGCAGACGGGGTCGAGCACCTTGTCTGTCGTATCAGTGGGTGTGGTCTGCATGTCCGTCCCCTGCCGCTCCACTGGCCTGGAAGGGCAGGGAGATGCTCTGATCCTCTACCTTGATCTCCACGGTCACGGGGCGGGTGCCGGCGCCCTCGCTCTTGACGGTCAGCCCCCCCGTCCCGGGGTCGGCGGCGAGCACCTGGCGCTGCGCGCCATCGACGATGACGCCGCTGAGCCCGGTGGTGACCGGGTTGCGGCTGGCGTCGGTCACCCACACGCTGTAGGCGCCGTCCTTCGCCAGCAGCTCGACGTGGTAGTGCCC
>CAZKWG010000820.1:0-3512 GCA_964556105.1 uncultured Enterobacterales bacterium
TCATCCTCTTCGGGCCGCCTGGAGCCGGCAAGGGCACGCAGGCGGCCTACATCATTCGGGTTCTGGGGATTCCGCAGGTCTCGACCGGCGACATCTTCAGGAAGCACCTCAAGGGGAACACGCCGCTCGGGCAGCTCGCCCGCGGCTACATGGATCGCGGGGAGCTCGTGCCCGACGATGTCGTCTTCGACATCGTCGCGAGCCGCCTCGAGGAAGAGGACTGCGCCGGCGGGGCGCTGTTTGACGGCTTCCCCCGTACTGTGCGCCAGGCCGAGCTGCTCGGCGCGTGGCTGGATTCCCGTCATCGGCGCGTGGACCTGGCGCTCAGCCTCCACGTGCCCGATGAGGTCGTCGTAGGCCGACTGTCCGGCCGGCGGACCTGCATGAGCTGCGGCGCGACCTACCACGTGGCGTTCAACCCCACCGCCGTGGAAGGGGTCTGTGACCGCTGCGGCGGGGAGGTCGTCCAGCGCAAGGACGACGCTGAGGCTACCGTCCGGGCGCGCCTCGAGACCTACCACCGCGAGACGGCGCCGGTCCTCGCCTGGCTCGGCGACCGCTATGGCGTGACCACGCTCGACGGGAATCAAGGCATCGAGGTCGTCGAGCGCTCCATCGCGTCCTGCATCGACGTCCTCGCGTCGAAGGCCCGGTGAGGCCGCAGCCGTGATTCAGCTCAAGGCTCCCTGGGAGCTCGCCATCATGCGTGACAATGGTCGCCGCCTCGCTGAGGTGGCGGAGCTGTTGCGCGCGGCGGCTGTCCCCGGCGCCACGACGCTGGATCTCGACGCGCTCGCTGAGGAGCGAATTCGCTCCTTCGGGGCGCTCCCGTCGTTCAAGGGCTATGTGGTGGAGAAGGTCCCGTTCCCGGCGACCATCTGCGCCTCCTTCAACGAGCAGGTCGTTCACGGAATCCCGTCCAACCGGCCGATTCGCGAGGGCGACCTCCTGTCCATCGACATGGGGCTACATTTCGGCGGCTACCATGTGGACTCCGCGTTCACCATCGCCGTTGGGAAGGTCAGCCCCCGGGCGCAGGAGCTCCTTGACACGACGAGGAAAAGCCTGTATGTAGGCATCGCCGAGGCTCGTCCGGGGCGACGTGTCGGCGATATCGGGTACGCGATAGAGTCGGCGATCAAGCCCCACGGGTTCGGGATCGTAAGGCAGCTCGTAGGGCACGGCATAGGGCGTGCGATGCACGAGCGGCCTTCGGTTCCGAACTACGGGAAGCCGAACACCGGCGATCTCCTGAAGCCCGGCATGTGCCTGGCCATCGAACCCATGATCACTCTCGGCGGATGGAAGACGAAGCTGCTAAAGGATGAGTGGACGGTCGTGACCTGTGACGGCAGCCTCGCCGCTCACTTCGAGCACACTGTAGCCATCACGCCTACCGGTCCCGAGATCCTTACGGTTTCCGACAGCAGCTCAACCAGTTAATACCGTCTGCTTCGTACCCCTCGGGCGAGGAGCCCCCATGAAGGTCAGAACATCGGTCCGGAAGATCTGCGACAAGTGCCGAATCGTGCGTCGTCGCGGTGTGGTGCGTGTCCTCTGTGAGAATCCCAAGCACAAGCAGCGGCAGGGTTAGTCCATGGCACGTATTGAAGGCGTCGATCTTCCCAGGAACAAGCGCATCGACATCGCGCTGACCTACATCTACGGCATCGGTCGCTCCGCAGCTCAGCGGATCCTGAACGAGGCCCGGGTGGAGCACGCGACCCGGACGCACGAGCTGTCCGAGGTCGAGGTCGCGGCGATCCGCGAGGTCATCCAGCGCACCCAGAAGGTTGAGGGTGATCTTCGCAAGGAGATCGCCATGAACATCAAGCGGCTCATCGATATCGGCTGCTACCGTGGCCTTCGGCACAAGAAGGGCCTCCCGGTTCGCGGTCAGCGCACCCACACCAACGCCCGCACCCGCAAGGGTCCGCGGCGCATCGTAGCCAAGAAGCGCTAGGAGCGGACCCATGGCGAATCCTCGTCGCCCGACACAGCGGCGTGTCAAGAAGAACGTGCCCGTGGGCGTGGTCCACATTCAGGCTACGTTCAACAACACCATCGTCACCATCACGGATCCTGCGGGCAACGCGGTCTCCTGGTCCAGCGCGGGCGTGAAGGGCTTCAAGGGCTCTCGCAAGTCCACGCCTTTCGCGGCGCAGCTCGTCGCGGAAGACGCGGCGCGCAAGGCCATGGAGCACGGCATGAAGTCCGCTGGCGTGTTCGTCAAGGGCCCGGGAGCCGGCCGCGAGTCGGCCCTCCGCGCCATCGCGAACTCGGGCCTGCGGATCACGCACATCCGGGACGTGACCCCCATTCCTCACAACGGGTGTCGGCCGCCTAAGCGTCGTCGCGTCTAGGTTCCGATCGCCTGTACAGCCGGCGGCTTGCCGACCGTGTCTGCGCCGACCGCGGGTCGAATCACGCTCTACCTTGATCGTGTCGCCCGCGTTCTGGCTTCTAAAGGGCCTGGGCACCTCCTCGAGAGGACCCGAATCCGTTGTGTCCATTCTGGGTGATGAGCCTGCACAGGCCCGGCAGGCTGAAACCTGGACTGGAGTCCCTGCCATGTCTGAAGTGATCGCCGCCAACTGGCGCACCCTCATCAAGCCGCGCCGGGTGGACAAGGACCCGCGCTCCTCCGACACCTACGGCAAGTTCGTCATCCGGCCCCTCGAGCGTGGTTTTGGGACCACGATCGGGAATGCGCTTCGTCGCATTCTCCTCTCGAGCCTCCAGGGCGCCGCCATCACCTCGGTCAAGATTGAAGGAGTGCTCCATGAGTTCTCCTCCATCCCCGGCGTGGTGGAGGACGTGACGGACATCATCCTCAACCTCAAGAGCGTTCGCATCCGCACTCGCGCGATGGAGACCCTGCACGCCACGATCGACAAGTCGGGCGAGCCGGGGCGCACGGTGCTGGTCACCGCGAACGATATCCGTTTCGATGGCGACGCCGAGGTCCTGAACCCGTCGTTGCCGATCGCGACGCTCACAGAGAGTGGCCGCTTCATCTCCGAGATGACCGTGGACATGGGCAAGGGGTACATCCCTGGCACCATGGACGGCCGCGGCGACCTGCCCATCGGTACCCTGCCGGTGGACGCTCTGCACAGCCCGATCCGCAAGGTCCGCTACGTCGTCACGAACGCCCGCGTCGGGCGCCGTACCGACTACGACAAACTGACGATCGAGATCTGGACCGACGGCAGCGTCATGCCGGAAGACGCCGTGGCTTACGCCGCGAAGATCTTCAAGGAGCAGATCCAGATCTTCATCAACTTCACCGAAGAGGACGAGCCCATGTCCTCCTCGGACGGCGGTGGCGACACCGAGTGGCCCGAGAGCCTCTTCAAGCGCGTCGATGAGCTCGAGCTCTCCGTTCGCTCGGCGAACTGCCTGCAGAACGCGGGTATCGAGTACATCTGGCAGCTCGTCGAGAAGACCGAAGCCGAGATGCTGAAGACCAAGAACTTCGGCCGCAAGTCGCTCAACGAGATCAAGGAGAT
>CAZKWG010000821.1:0-3506 GCA_964556105.1 uncultured Enterobacterales bacterium
CGCGTTGTACTCGATGGCGACGCCGCTCGCCGCGCCCGCCGCGAGCGCGCCCACGGCCCAGGCGCCCGTGTTCGCGTAGACGTCCAGCACCCGCATGCCGCCGCAGACGCGCGCCGCGAAGGCGCGGTTCTCCGCCTGATCGAAAAAGAACCCGGTCTTCTGGCCGCCCAGCACGTCGGCCCACAGCCGCAGCGGCGCGCCCGTGGGCAGGACGCCGACCTGAAACGCCACGCGCTCGGGCACCTCGCCGAACCAGACCCCGCTCTCCGGGCCCAGGCCCTCGAGCTGACGCACGCCCGCCTCGTTGCGCAGAGCGCCGCCCTTCGGTGCCAGAACGCGCTGGAGTGCGTCGAGGATCTGCGGCTTTCGATGGTCCATCCCGAGCGTGTGCATCTGCGCGACCACGACGTCCTCGTAGCGGTCCACGATGAGGCCGGGCAGAAAGTCGGCCTCTCCCGAGACGAGCCGGTAGGAGCGCCGCCCGGGGAGCACCCGCTCGCGCAGGGCCAGGGCCTGGCGCAGCCGCGCCTCGAAGAGGTCGACGCTGTCAGGATCGCCCGCTGGATCGCGGGTGAGGATGCGCGCCGTGATCAGGCTGGCCGGGTTGGCGTAGCCGCGCCCGACGAAGCGCCCGGCGCTGGTGCGGATCTCGACCGCCGCGCCGGGCGGGATGGCACCCACGTCCAGCGCGATCTCGTTGGAGAAGACCCAGGGGTGACCGGCGCGGATGCGCGCGTCGTGCCCCGGCTTGAGCGGGAGGATCAGCATACGGTCACTCGCGGAGGATGGGCAGGGTCAGGCAGCGGGGGCCGCCGCGACCGCGGGAGAGCTCGGAGCCGACGACGTGGACGGCGTAGCGGCGTCCGCTGCCAAACAGCGCGTCGGCGTCGCCGTGGAAGTCGCGCTCGAACTCCTCCAGAAAGGAGCGTGTGCCCATGACGCGGAAGCCGTTCTTCGACATCTCGCGCGCCGTGTGGGTGTTGCGGGCGTAGCCGATGACCACGCCGGGGCCCAGGGCCACGTAGTTCGCGCCGTCGGTCCACTGCTCGCGCGGCCCGTGGATGGCGTGCCCGCCGCCGCAGGGGACGCTGCGCAGGGGGTGGCCCTCCAGCGCAAGCGCGTCCAGCAGATCGCCGCCCGGCTCGTCCACGACCATGCGGCCCTCGTAGCGGCTGAGGCGGATGATGTTCGCCTCCTCCGGGCCGCCACGCTCCAGCAGGGGTTGAAAAACGACGCCCTGATCCCAGTCCACCATGGTGAAGACGGTGTCCAGGTGCATGCTGGAGCGCTTCTTCGGCATCTCGACGACCAGCACCCGCGAGAAGCCCGCGTCCAGCAGCTCCTGCGCCAGCGAGAGGATCATCGACCAGGTCGTCCGCTCGCTCGCGCCGATCAGCGCCAGCGAGCTGGAGATCACCAGCACGTCGCCGCCCTCCAGGGTCAGCGGGGCGTGGCGCTGCCACTGCCGGACGTGGTGGCTGGTCTTGGAGACCTTCACGCCGCCGAAGATCGGGTGGTGCTCGACGACGTTCCAGAACAGCACCGTCTCGCGTCGACGCGCGGGCTTGCGCGCGTTGCCGACCACGAAGAGATCCCCGAGCGACGCGCCGAGATCGCGGGTGAAGATCAGGTTCGGCAGCGGTGGGAAGAGCTCCGGGTCCTCGAGCCCGCCGCCCACCGTGCCGACGATCAGCGACTGGGCCATGTCCACGCTCTCCAGCTGCTCGAGCGTGCGCATGTGCTCGTCGGGCAGCGGGTAGAGGCGCGCGAGATCGTCGAGCACGGCGCGACGGCTCTCGGGCACGTCGAGCACCTGCGCCACGAGATCCTCGAGCAGCAGCACCTCGGAGACCGTCTCCAGCACGCTGCGGAGCTGCTCGTGCTCCTCGCGGGCCTGGGGCAGGTGGATGAGATCGTCGAACAGCAGATAGCCCTCGCTGCCCTCCTGGATGTTCCCGGGCAGCATCCGCTCCAGCGCCACGCCAGGGGGCTGGATGATGACGCGGCGAAGGCGCCCGACCTCGCTGGTGACCCGAATCATCACGACTCCCATGCGCCACGAACCGGCGCGTCCGCCTCCCTTAGCAGCGCACGCCGCGAACCGCGAGGAGGGCACCTGGGTTAGGCTCCTGACGATGTGGAAACGAGCCCGATCCCTGTACCGAGACGCCACCCGCCGCGCGTCCGCCTCGTCGAACCCCTGGCTTCGGCATGGCATGGGGGTCGCTCACGCCGTCGTCGCGCTGGTGAACAAGTCGCTGCGCGACCGTCTGGGGATGCGGGCGGCGATGCTCGCCTTCTGGACGGCGCTCTCGGTGGTCCCCGTCCTGCTGCTGGCGTTCGCGCTCACGGGCCCGCTCGGCCTCACCGACCAGACCCGAGACGTCGTCAAGGAGTTCCTCTACGAGACGGTGCTGTCCAGCTCGGTGGACGAGATCGGCGGCGTCCTCGACACGCTGCTGATGGGCACGAACCTGCGCACCATCGGGGTCGCGGGCGTGGTCGGCCTGCTCCTGGCGGGCGCCCAGCTCTTCTTTACGGTGGAGGCCACCTACAACGAGCTGTACGGCGCGCGCATCCGCCGCGGCATGATCTACCGTTTCCTGGTCTACTACGCCGCGATCACGCTGGGCCCGCTCATGCTCGGCTGGGGCCTGATCTCCACGAGCGGCCTGGGCAACCCCGGCCTCGTCACCCTGCTCCTCTCGGGCGGGCTGATGAGCCTCGTGCTCGTCGTCTCGATCTGGCTGCTGCCCGACACCGAGGTGAGCTGGCGCGCCGCCATCGTGGGCGGCCTGTTCTCCTCCCTGCTGTTCGAGGGCGCCAAAGGCGGCTTCTCCCTCTACATCGATCTCTTCGGGAGCAAGAGCGGCCTGGCCATCGCCTTCGGCTCGCTGGCCTTCATCCCCTTCGCGCTCCTCTGGATCGAGGTGGTGTGGATCATCGTGCTGCTGGGGGTGGAGGTCGCCTACGTCCTGCAGCACCGGAGCTGGCAGCTCGTGGCCAGGCAGGCGCTGGACCTGGACAAGGACACGCCCCTGCGCTGGCCGGACGGCACCTTCGCGCTGACGCTCTTCGCGCTGCTGGTGGAGCGCTTCGAGCGCGCCGAGGGGCCGGCCGACCCGAACGTCCTCGCCGCCCGCATGGGGGTGGAGCCCACGGCCGTCCTGAACGCGCTCAGCGTGCTCGAGGACGTCGGGCTGGTCCTGGAGACCAGCGGCGGTGGCTTCGCGCCCGCGCAGCCCGCCGAGCACATCCACGGCGCCGACGTGCTGCAGCGCTGGCGCGCGGCCGCGGGCCTCGGCGGCGAGAGCGTGGACCCCGTCGTCCAGCGCATCACCGCCCGCCTCAAGGCGGCCGAGGCCAGGCTGGACCTGCCCTTGAGCGCCCTGCTCGCCCGACCTGAGAACGAAGGGGGATAGGCCATGTTCTTGCGGATTCTCTGGATGCACGACCTGTCGCCGGGCGCCCAGGCTGCGGGCGATCTGCTCCGCTGGCTGGCGCCC